>JAYRIK010000159.1:0-4818 GCA_041906865.1 Candidatus Auribacterota bacterium | reverse complement strand
CAAAACATTCCTCAAGCTGCTTTTCCATATTCACTTGAATCATCTGCATAGGTACATGTCCTGGGCCCTCAATCATCACTTGCACATCATGACGCCATGCAACCTTGGTCAGTTCTCCCAAAGTCTTGAGTTCTCCAAATTGAGCTTCATCATTGGCATCTGCAATTGCTCCAGGACGCAAACCATCTCCCAAACTAAAGGACACATCATAAGCTTTCATGATTTCACAGATTTCTTCAAAATGGGTATAAAGAAAATTTTCTTTATGATAAGTCAAACACCATTTGGCCATAATCGATCCACCACGAGAGACAATTCCGGCCACACGTTTGGCTGTCAAAGGAACATAGCGTAAGAGCACACCTGCATGAATGGTAAAATAATCCACTCCCTGCTCAGCCTGCTCAATTAATGTGTCACGATAAATTTCCCAAGTCAGATCTTCAATTTTTCCATTCACTTTTTCTAAAGCTTGATAAATGGGAACTGTGCCGATAGGTACTGGAGAATTACGTATAATCCATTCTCGAGTTTCATGAATATTTTTCCCCGTTGAAAGATCCATCACCGTATCGGAACCCCAACGAATAGCCCAAATCATTTTTTCAACTTCTTCTTCTATGGAAGAAGCAATCGCAGAATTACCAATATTCGCGTTAATTTTTACTAAAAAATTACGTCCAATAATCATGGGTTCCAGTTCTGGATGATTGATATTGGATGGGATAATCGCTCGACCTCTGGCTACTTCATCTCGAACGAATTCCGGAGTAATAGATGAAGGAATGCTTGCACCCCAAGCTTGGCCTGGGTGCTGTGCCGCAAGATTGCCTTGAGCCTTTGCTTCTTGCAACATTTGATTTTCACGAATGGCAATATATTCCATTTCAGGCGTAACAATCCCCTGCTTGGCATAATGCATTTGCGTTACATTCTGCCCCGTTTTCGCCCGTAATGGTTTTTTTAAATTTGGGAATCGAATGGAATCAAGCGTCGGTTCACTTGCTCGTTTTTGACCATAGGAAGAAGAAATGGAGGAAAGTTCTTCAACATCTTTACGGTCTAAAATCCACTTTCGACGAACATCCGACAATCCTTTTCGAATATCGATTTGTGCATCAGCATCGGTATAAGGTCCTGAAGGATCATAGACACGAAAGGGCTTATTTTTTTCTACAGCATTTCCCTTCGTATCTTTCGTCGGATGAAGTTCAATCTCTCTCATAGGAATCTGAATCCCTTGAGTGCCTGAAACATAAACCTTCTTTGATGCAGGCAAGGGTTGATGAGTTAAAATAGATGAACTATTTTCATTAGGGCTTTTTTCAATTTTCATAACTTCTTTCCTCAATAACTTATTTCTTCGCAATTCCTGCAATCGCCAATCCGGCTAATAACCATCCAATGATAAGATCTGCACACGTAACCAATGTATATTTCGTTTCAAATCCCCACCAATTCCAATAAGGAATATGTCCAACAAGGGCAGCACCTACCCCAAAAAGGGTAACAAATAAAACCCGTTTAGAATAAGAAAGCCCTTTTGTTTGAAGTAAAAGCCATGCCACTAATAAAGAAGCAAGCACTTGAGTCAAAAATCCTATTCCCATTTGAGGCCCCATTCCGCCATCACAACCTTTTTGATGAATAGAGGCAAAAATAAAAGGACCTTCTTTCATTTTTTCTTCCATGTTTTTTGTAGCGCCATCGGTTGTGGATTGTTCGTTATTATTATGACAAAAAGGATACATATACATTCCATCTTTAGAGACATTATCCAAAACAACTTGTGTAACAGATGTTTCATTTCTAAAAGAATTAAGTGTCATCATATGCCAGGGCAATACCATCCAGGATAAAGAACCCCAAGCAAAAATAATCACTCCACCCGCAATTGCACTAAAGATCAATTTTTTCATATTGTATTTCCCCCATGTTTATCTGTCTTGTTACACTCACAAGCCCCTTTCCCTTCACTACATCCTCCATCTTTTGAAAAAGCATTGGTCAATTCAAAAATACCACCTTCTTCATCTTGAATAAAATCTACATTTAATCCTACGACATACTTTAAAGATTGAGGATCAATGTAGAGAGAAAAGTTTTCATAATTCAGAACAAGATCTTCCGGAGTTGCTTGATCAATACCTAAAACGTATTTTCCATTTTCAAGAAAAATTCGTAAACCCTTTCCTTCTTCTTGGGATAAACATTCTTTAACTTTAGCAGAAGCAGCCTCACTAAAGTTAACCCTATCGAGCGTACGCTGCATATTTTTCTTCCCATTCTTCAAAATCAGGCGAGAAATATCTCACACGCGTTTTCTTATATTCAGTTGAGCTATAAAGTGCTTTATATTCGTGAAGACCTGTGTCTTGAGAAATGGCTTCCAAAATTTTTTCGCATTCTTCTTCTGTCTTCCCATGAACCATGGAGAAAAGTGGATATGGCCAATCAGGATAAGTGGGTCGGCGATAACAATGAGAAACCGCTTTAAATTGCGCCATCTTTCTCCCAGCTTCATCAACATCTCCAGAAGGAACAGACCAAACACCCATCGCATTAGCCATAAAACCTGCTCGACGATGATGAAGAATTGCAGCAAAGCGACGCATTTTACCTCTTCTGACTAAATCTTGAATAATGTGAAAAAGCATTTCTTGAGAAATTTCTAAATTCTGAGCAAGAGGCTTAAAAGGCTCTAGTGTCAGCTGTATATCTTCTTGAAGCTGACAGATGGCAGTAATATCGGAAGGAGAGAGAATTTCTTTGTTTATTTTTTCTTCATTGTAAACCCCATCTCCACTCTTTGCCAAATTGACTTCTGAAGTCATATCCAAGGTAACACCAATTTTATAAAGCTTAAGTGTGGGCATCAAACGAATAGATTCAGCCTTTGATAAAATCCCCATCAATTCTACAGTCTTTTCTAAACCCAAACGACTTTTAGGCGAAACGGCTACCGTAAACCAAAGATTAAACTCGTGATTGCGACGATAATTATGAGAAACCCCTGGATGTTCATTAATCATTTTTGCTGTTTCAAGAATATGATCAGACGGTGCTTTTGCAGCAACCAAACTGGATTGATAACCCATGCTGCGGGTATCAAAAATCGCACTGATTTGACGAATGATATTGGCCTTCTTCATGACCTGAACTCTCTGAAGAGCTTCTTCTTCAGAAATTCCAAAAACATCTCCTAAAATTTTAAAAGGTCTTTCATGAAGAGGGAAATCTTCTTGAATTCTCGTCAATATTTGTTTATCGATTGCTGTTAATTCCATTATTACCCTTTCAAGCAGCTGGAAATCAGATGCGTAAAACTTTCTCAAAAAATAAGGATGGTTGTTCTATCTCGATTGATCAACTCTTCAAGTCGTTCATTCTACGCAACGCTTCTAATTTCTTCAAGGGTTGTTTTGAATAAAGAGATTCTCTGGATTTTTCGACTGCTTCTAGCCAATTTTTTGAGATTCCAGAGGTATAAATCAGAACAGCCGCATTCAAAATCACAAGATGGCTTAAATGATTTTGCTTTGCCTCTAAAAGATTTAACACAAATTCAGCATTCATCCCAGAGTTGATTGAATCAAACTCAAGCTCTTCAGTCCGTTCAAGGCCTAATTCTTTGGGTTGAATTAATAAAGGATGTGTTTCATTCAAATCCAATTCAACAGCTTTGGTTGTTCTACTGATTCGACAGTCAATGGTACCTTCCACTCCCTGAACCACTAAGGCATGTGGCATTTTTAGACTTTTTAATATCGCAGGAATTGTTTCTAAATAAGGACCATGATAAATAGAAATGATTTGATGAGGAGCATTAAGAGGATTCCATAATTTTTCAATATGATTAAAAACCGTTCTCAGGCCCAATTCTTCACGGATTCTTTTAAGCTCAGCAACTCTTGGCGAGATATGCTCAATCGAAACAAATCCGACCCCTATTTCTTTTAATGCATTCTCTGTTTTTTCAAGTGTCCAATGAATCGGTAAACCCAAATCACGAAAAACATCTCTGACACTAACACCATATTTAGGAGGAGTTTGAGATTGACCATGGAAAAGAATTTGCGCACCTGCTGCGGCAGCCACAAAAGCTGCAGCTGGACTAACATGAGGATATTTTACTTTCCCATCATAAGCATTACCACAATCGACCAAATGAGGAAGTTTAGAATTTAGTTGATGGCAAAACTCACGCGTAACTTTTGTAAAAGCAGCAAGCTCCTCAACAGATTCTCCCTTCATTCTTAAAGGAACAAGAAGCGCTCCAATTTGAGCATCTGTTGCTTCTCCTTTTAAAAGGAAGCGAAAAGCTGCTTCTGCTTCTTCAACCGTTAAATCTCGTGAAAGCTTAGGTCCCGTTCCAACAGCCTTGATATATTTCCTAAATTCTAAATTCATGGGCGCTATTCTACGTCTGATAGGGCCCCAAATCAAGGATCATACATTTAACAGATCCCCCACCCTTTTCAAAAAACTCTGAAACATCGACTTCGATCGGGGTTACATCTCTTTCTTTAATCTGTTCTTTTAATTGCATACTCACACCTTTAGGCATGAGTAAAAACTTTCCGGTATTCGTTTCTGCATAAAATGAATTCGCCGCATAAGCAAGTCCATCTTCTTCGCCCAGCGAAATTAAATTATCTTGAAAAGAGGTTTTCAGAAGATCTTGCCCTCTCTTTGAAATGACAGGGAGATAAGCCAATAAAAATTTTAGCGTTGGACCAAACGCACAAAGCGCCGTATCTCCATGATAAAAACGTTCATCTATAAGCTCAATATCCAGAATTTGAAGATTCTTAAACT
>JAYRIK010000158.1:0-6048 GCA_041906865.1 Candidatus Auribacterota bacterium | reverse complement strand
CTATTTTCCTACCTGTACAGTCAGTAGGAGTAATGGGAGATGAACGCACCTACGAGAATGTGATTGCTTTGAGAGCTGTGAACAGTTTAGATGGCATGACTGCAGATTGGGTTCGACTTCCTTATGATTTGTTAGAATGCATTTCAAATCGAATTATCAATGAAGTAAAGGGGGTTAATAGGGTTGTGTATGATATAAGCTCTAAACCTCCAAGCACCATTGAATGGGAGTAAAAGACAGGGGGTAGGGGTTTGTGTATTGGGGATCGAGAAAACATAAACTGAAGATCCCTAATAAAAAATAATAAAATTCAATCGACAAACCACTAATCACGATTCACTAACCACCGTATCATATGAAACCAGAATTTGTTCACTTACATCTTCATTCTGAATACAGCATTTTGGATGGAGCTGCCCGCCACGAAGATTTAATCAAAAAAGTCAAAGATTTAGGAATGACGGCTGTTGCTCAAACCGATCATGGCAATCTTTTTGGAGCCATTGAATTTTACGATGCAGCAAAAGAAATAGGGGTCAAACCCATCATTGGCTGTGAGACCTATGTCAGTCCTGGGAGTCGTTTTGAAAAGAAAAGCCATAACATTAAAGAAGCTTCTTATCATTTGATTCTTTTAGCTAAAGATAAAACGGGTTATGAGAATTTGATGAGACTTTCTAGCATGGCCTATTTAGAAGGTTTTTATTATCGACCTCGCATTGATAAAGAAATTCTCCAAAAATATTCTAAAGGTTTAATGGGTTTGTCTGGCTGTTTAAAAGGAGAAATCAATGATCTTTATTTAAGCGGAAGAGGAGAGGATGCTGAAAAAGCAATCGGCGTTTATCATGAAATTTTTGGAAAAGGTAATTTCTATTTAGAACTTCAAGATCACGGCATTCCAGATCAAATTAAAGTGAATCGATGGCTTGTAGAACAGTCAAAGAAACAAGGTATTCCTCTGATTGCAACAAATGACTGCCATTATGTGCATCAAGAGGATCATGAGTCGCATGACATTTTGTTGTGTGTTCAGACAGGAAATGTCGTATCAGATCAAGATCGGATGCGTTTTTATAATGACCAGTTTTTTATCAAGAGTCCTCAGGAAATGCTCGAGCATTTTAAAGAGGTTCCTCTAGCTATCAAGGCGACTGTTGAAGTCGCGGAAAAATGTAATTTAGAGCTTAAGTTTAATGAAATGCATTTACCTCAATTTACTCCCCCTGTTGGCAAAACCCAGTCGGAACTTTTAAGAGAACTTTGTGAAACAGGAGTTCTTGCTCGTTATGGGACAGTTAAACCAGAAATTCGGGATCGGTTAGAATTTGAGCTTAAAACCATCGAAGAAATGAATTTTGTGAGTTATTTTTTAATTGTTTGGGATTTTATTCAATTTGCAAAAAAGAATGATATTCCTGTAGGGCCTGGGCGAGGTTCTGCGGCTGGAAGTTTAGTGGCTTATGCGTTAGAGATTACGGAAATGGATCCTTTGGCATATGGTCTTATCTTTGA
The DNA here is from genome assembly GCA_041906865.1 of Candidatus Auribacterota bacterium. Lineage (GTDB taxonomy): Bacteria > Auribacterota > JACPWU01 > JACPWU01 > JACPWU01 > CAZXEQ01. The sequence goes on along the minus strand of JAYRIK010000158.1, from coordinate 4,533 downwards.
ACGGTTTTTGAATCCTAGCCGAATTACCATGCCTGATATCGATATTGATTTTTGTGATGTGAGAAGAAATGAAGTTATTGAATATGTTACAAAAAAATATGGTGCAGATAACGTTGCTCAGATTATTACTTTTGGTACTTTGGGAGCTAAGGCGGTTATTCGAGATGTAGGTCGTGTGATGGGGCGTCCTTACAATGAAGTGGATCGGATAGCAAAACTTGTTCCTCTGGGACCCAAAATTACCCTTAAAGATGCACTTGAGACGGATCAGGAATTTCGAAAACGATATGAAGAGGAAGAAGATGTTAAGACTTTGATCGACAAGGCTTTTAAGCTCGAAGGTATGGTGCGAAATGTTTCCACTCATGCAGCAGGTATTGTTATTTCTGAGAGACCTCTTTGTGAATTTGTTCCTCTTTATAAAGCAACAGGAGGTGAAGTAACAACACAATATCCTATGGAGGCCATTGAAAAAATAGGTCTTCTCAAAATGGATTTTTTGGGTTTAAAAACTCTAAGCGTTATTCATGATTCCATTAAAATTATTGAACGTACAAAAAATCAAACAATTGATTTGCTGAAGATTCCTCTCGATGATCCCAAAACTTTTTCATTGCTGAATCGAGGACAGACGGTAGGTGTATTCCAGTTAGAATCTACCGGCATGCGCGATTTGGCTAAGCGCATTCGAATTGATCGCTTTGAAGACCTGATAGCTCTTGTAGCTCTTTTTAGACCCGGTCCCATGCACATGGTTGAAGACTTTATTGGTCGAAAACATGGAAAAGTGAAAGTTCAATATGATCATCCTTTGCTTGAGACTATTTTGAATGAAACTTATGGCATCATGCTTTATCAAGAGCAGGTTATGACGGTAGCCAAAGTTATGGCCGGCTTTTCTCTAGCTCAAGCAGATAATTTGCGCCGCATTATGGGCAAAAAAATTGCTCATAAAATGGGTGAACAAAAAAATATTTTTGTTGAGGGAAGTTTAAAAAATGCCATAGCAAAGCCTGTTGCTGAAAAAGTTTTTGATTTGATGGCTTACTTTTCCGGCTATGGATTTAATAAATCCCACAGCGCAGCTTATGCTTTAATTGCTTATCGTACAGCTTATCTAAAAGCAAATTTTCCTGTGGAGTATATGGCCGCTCTTCTTTCAAGCGAAATGGGCAATACAGATAAATTGGTGAAATATATTAATGAATGTAGAGACATGGGAATTCAAATACTTCCACCCGATGTGAATGAAAGCTTTAGGAGATTTACTGTTGTGGAAGAGGCCATACGATTTGGTTTGGCTGCAGTTAAGAATGTGGGCGAAAATGTTGTAGAATCTGTGATTGAAGAAAGAAATAAAAAAGGAAAATTCGAATCTTTTTATAGCTTTTTAGAACGAGTCGATCATAAAGTAGCGAATCGAAAACTTTTAGAAAGTTTGATCAAATGTGGTGCTTTTGATTCTTTTGCTGTAAAAAGAAGCCAATTGATGGCAGTTTTAGACCAGGCATTGGAGTCTACATCGAGAGTGAAACAGGATCAAATGCGAGGCCAAGCTTCTCTTTTTGATGCATTAGGAGGAGAGCAGGCTAATCAACATAGGAGCATTCTCTTGCCAGATATTTCAGAATGGGATGAAGAAAAAATTCTTTCATGCGAAAAGGAACTTTTGGGATTTTATGTGACAGGACATCCTTTAAACCGTCATCAGGAAATTTTAAAGTTTTATACAGCGGACACAACAGAAACTCTTTTGGAGCATAAAGATGGGGATGAAGTCGTTTTGGGGGGAGTTCTAGGAAAAGTTCAAATCAAGATGACTAAAAAAGGTGATAAAATGGCCATCATGACTTTTGAAGATTTAGAGGGCATGGTGGAAGCAGTTATTTATCCTAAGATTTTTGAGAAAATATCTGGGAAAGTTAAAGAAGATTTTATTTGTTTTCTTGAGGGGAGGATTGAACTCAAGGAAGATATGGCTAAGATTATTGTGAATGATGTTGTTTCTTTGGAGGATGCTCCTAAAAAATATTCTAAATCGATTCATATTGATATTCCTGAAAAAGCTCAAGCTCAGAAACTAGATCAGCTTTGTCAGGAGCTTCTTCAGGAAAAGGGAGAATGCCCTGTTTTTTTAAATTTTTCTTTTCAGGATAGGGGAAAAGTCGTGATGTCAACAGCTCCAAAGTTTAAAATACATCCATCTGCTAAAGTCATTCATCGGCTAAAAGAAATTTTTGGAAATGAGGCTGTTGTTTTAAAGAAAGTGGCTATTCAACATTCAACGCCCCCTAAGCGTTGGGGGAATTTTCAGAACAATTAAATAAACTCTTAAGGATACTATGATCGAACGATATTCTACGTCTGAGATGAAAGCGCATTGGAGTGAAGAAAAAAAATTAGGACTCTGGTTGGAAATTGAAGTTTTAGCTGTCGAAGCCTTAGTCAAGTTGGGAGAAGTTCCTCAAGCTGATTTCCAAAAGATTAAAAAAGGGGCACAGTTTCAACTTAAGCGCGTTGCCGATATTGAAAAAAGTGTAGATCACGATGTCATTGCTTTTCTTACAAATGTTTCTGAAAATATTGGACCTTCCGGACGTTTCATGCATTTTGGAATGACATCGTCAGATGTTTTGGACACGTCTCTGGCTGTTTTGATGGGTGGGGCCATTGATATTTTAATGGAAGATTTTCTTCAGCTTATTGAAGTTGTAAAGGCCCAAGCCATTGAGCATAAACATACGGTGATGATTGGTCGTTCTCATGGCGTACATGCGGAACCCACCACATTTGGCTTAAAAATGGCTCTTTTTTTGGATGAACTTTATCGCAATATGGACCGTCTGGTCGCTGCAAAAAAAATCATAAGCTATGGAAAAGTATCAGGCGCAGTAGGAACTTATGCAAATATTGATCCTCGGGTAGAAGAATATGTCTGTAAGAAATTAAAGTTAACTCCAGCTCCTGTAAGTAGTCAAATTATCCAAAGAGACCGCCATGCTCAGTATATGAATGCTCTAGCTTTGGTGGGTTGCTCGTTGGAAAAATTCGCTTTAGAAATACGCAATCTTCAAAGAACGGAGATTCAAGAAGTAGAAGAACCTTTCGGTAAAGATCAGAAGGGTTCATCTGCTATGCCGCACAAGCGTAATCCCATCACATGTGAACGTGTATGTGGTCTTGCAAGAATCTTGAGAGGCTATGCTCTGGCGTGTATGGAAAATGTGGCTTTATGGCATGAAAGAGATATTACGCATTCATCAGTTGAACGGGTGGTGATCCCAGATGCAACCACATTACTTCATTATATGATTCGACTGATGATTCGTACTTTCAAGGGACTTGTTGTATATCCTGAAAATATGAAACGTAATCTTGAACTAACAGGAGGAGTCATTTTTTCTCAGAGACTTCTTTTAGAGTTGATTCGAAAAGGGCTTTCTAGAGAAGAAGCTTATCGCATCGTTCAGCGTAAAGCACATCAAGCTTGGGATGAAAAACGTTATTTCAAAGATGTCTTATTGGCAGATAAAGATTTTCTAAAAATCATGAGCTCAAAAGAAATTGAGACTTGTTTTAATCTAAAATATCATCTTAAAAATATTGATAATACTTTTAAGAGAATGGGGCTTTAATAGCTTAGTTTGTTCACAAACGGGTATTTCCTGTCTCTTCTTTGAAGGATTGTATCAATTGAATGGCTTGATTCATGCTCATGTTGAAATCTGATTGCGGGGCGAGATAGTGTAGTATTAAATCAAAATGCCCTTGCAAATAATAGCTTCTCATTTGATAGACTTGGTTTTCAAAGCTGAAGTTTGAATTAACTTCAATACTCTGCATATTCCCAATGACTGATGTCTTTGCATTTACTTGCTTAATTTGTGAATTGAGAGAAGAAAGGAGATTTCTCGTCTCTTTTTCTAGTTCATTTGCAAGTTGAGTGTTGAGTGAAATTGAGGGAAGATTTCCCCCGTTTCTATGTTGGATAATAACCAGGGGAAAACTATCTTTCCAAACAGGTCCCTTAAATATAACAATTCCACGTAAACTTTTTCCAAAATGTTTTTGCGGTAGATTAGAAGATTCTTCTTTTTTCCAGCCTAAAGGGATTTTTATAGAGAAGTGATACTGTGTGTTCAAATACAAATCTGGAGATGCAGAAAGAGATTTAAACTCTTTAGACTGAGTAGGGGGTGAAGTTTTAAGTGGAGGAGCGGTCGTTTGAACTTTAGGGGGAGAAATTTCTACAGGAGAAGATGTTGGAACAGAAGGAGTGATCGGAGGGGTTTTAGGTTTTTGAGCAACAAGCGTTGTTTCTAGTTTTCTTCCTTGCCAGCCTTCTTTAAATTGATTTTTATCTGTCTGAGGCCAAAGCAGTGAAAGGGGAAAAGCAATGTTGGCATAAGATTTTCCATTGTTATAGACAAGAAAGATTTTCTCATTAGGATCAACAACAAAGTATTTTACACAAATGCCACCCTCGGCTTTTTCTCCAGGCAAAAGATCTCCTTGCCAAGAATTGACTTCTTT
>JAYRIK010000157.1:0-16633 GCA_041906865.1 Candidatus Auribacterota bacterium | reverse complement strand
GTATGATCTTTCAGGGATTTCTAAACTCGAGTTTGAAAATATTGCCACTGAGGAGGAGTTTTTAAACTATTATACCGAAATCCTTCAACGAACCTGTGACGTCAATATCGCAGATTTTCCTATCCTCAACGAAGGAGGTTTGCTTGGAAGAATTGAAGTTTTAGTAAAAAAAATTCTTTGGAAGCTCTTAAAATTTTATACGTATAGACTTTTTACTCAACAAAAGGAATTTAATTGTCAAGTAACCAATACTTTCTTGAGCTTACGCAAATGTATCGACGCCCGATTCAAAGAAATATATGAGCGATTGGATTGTTTGACAAAATCAAAGAAGGAGAGACCAGAATCTAGTATTCAGTAACCAGAAAGGGCCCAGGTCTTTTATCTGGTTTCTGTACTCTGTCTGCTGGTTACTTTATTAGACATGGAAATTTCCCAACTTGTTTCAGGCTTCACAGATGGAGATGCTATCAGCAATTATGCAATTGAACTTCAAAGGATTATTCGTTCCTGGGGATATCCTTCGCATATTTACGGTGTAAGCCAATATATTCACTCCTCTACTTTAGGGCGTTGTTTGGATGTACACACCTACGTCAATCACCCACACAATATCATGATTTATCATTTTTCTGTTGGCTCTGAAATGACAGAACACTTTAGAAATTCTTCTGGAAAGAAAGTTTTAATCTACCACAATATTACTCCTGCAAAATACTTTCAGTCTATTTCAGAAATAACAACTTCTGTTTTGAAAGAAGGAAGGAAACAATTAAATGAACTTGCAAAAGTTCCTGATTTGTCTTTAGCAGTCTCTGCCTATAATGTTCAGGAATTAATTCAAGCAGGATTTACTCAACCCCAAATTTTCCCATTAATTTTAAATCTGAAAGATTTAAATACATCTCCCCCAAAAAAAATCTTAAATCAATTCAGAATACAGGGTTTAAATATTTTATTTGTCGGACGCGTTGCCCCCAACAAAAAGATAGAAGATCTTATCTTAAGTTTTCATCAAATAAAAAAACATCTCGACCCAAAAGCGAAACTGATCATTGTAGGGACTTTTACTGATATGGATCGCTATTTGACCTATTTAAAAGGCTTAGCTAACAAGCTAGAGTTACAGGACATTTTTTTCACAGGACATGTGGTCCAAAAAGATTTAATTTCTTATTACCAAATTGCAGATGTTTTTCTTTGTATGAGTGAGCATGAAGGATTTTGTCTCCCCCTTCTTGAAGCAATGCACTTTGATGTCCCCGTGATGGCTTATGATGCAGCAGGAGTTTCAGGGACTTTGAGTGGAGCTGGAGTTCTCCTCAAGAAGAAAGATTATCCAGCTATCGCAGAAATGGTTATGATGCTTTATGAAAATAAAGAACTCCGCCTGTCTGTGGTTCAAAAACAGAGAGAAAGATTAAAAGACTTCGATCAGAATCGATGGGCCAATACATTCAAAAGTCTACTGAGCCCTTTAATACATAGAATATCACCCGAAAAGGAGAAGAGTCGTGTCTTATAGAATTGCTTTTGTTATCCCACGATTTGAAATTGGGAAAGCCGGAGGCGCTGAGATTCATGCGGCTGAGCTAGCAAAACATTTAGTCATCAGAGGGCATAAGGTGGAAGTCTTCACTACGTGTGCAGAAGATCATCATCTCTGGGGGAACACCGTGGCTGAAGGAGAAAAAATCATTGATGGCGTAAAAGTCCACCGTTTTCAAACGGATTCCAGAGAAAACATTTGGCTTTTTTTACACTTGCAAAGAAAGATGCATTTAGGAATAACCCTAACTGCTGAAGAAGAAAAATCATGGCTACAAAATAGCGTTCACAGCCATAATTTGTATAAAGCCCTACAAGAACGCTCAAAAGACTTTGATGGCATCATTTTTATGCCTTACCTCTTTGGAATTACTTATGAAGGTAGTAAATATGCTAAGGGGAAATTTATTTTGATTCCTTGCCTTCATAATGAAGCTTATGCCAAACTTCAAATTACAAACGACTTATTTCAAAGGGCTCAACATATCTTTTTTAATACAAAGCCTGAAAGTGAGTTGGCTCAAAATCTTTATGGAATTGAATCTTCAAAAGCCAATCTTGTCGCTTTAGGATTTAATGAACCCCCCGCTGCAGATGAAATAAGCTTTAGAAAAAAGTATGGCCTAGAAAATCAACCTTATTTCATTTTTGTAGGGCGTTGGGAAAAAGGCAAAAACGTAGATCTTTTAATTGAATACTTTAGAAAATATCTCATTCATTCTGAAAAAAAGGTAAAACTCATCTTACTGGGCTCTGGAGACATTCAAATTCCAAAAGCTTTTCAAGAAAACATTCTTGCTCTTGGTTTTATTCCCTTAGAGGATAAACTGGGGGCCATTGCTGGAGCCATTGCCCTTTGTCAACCCTCTGTAAACGAAAGTCTATCCATCGTCATTATGGAAGCTTGGGGCCTTAAAACACCTGTTTTGGTTCATAAAAATTGTGCAGTTACGCGATATCATTGTGTTCAAAGTAACGGTGGCCTTTATTTTGAGAATTATTTTGAATTCGAAGAAGCGCTTAATTTCTTTCTCTCTCATGAAGATCTTCGAAAAAAAATGGGAGAATTGGGATATCAATATGTTCGAGAAAATTATTCGTGGGAGAAAGTGATAAATCGATTTGAAGAAGCGTTTGAAAAATACTTAGAAGGGCTAGGGGGCTAAGAGTTAAGTACTAAGCAACTATTTTTTTTCAAGTTCGTAGTTTTGGACTAGAAACCTTTTAACCTAGCCCTTAGCCCATAACTCTTAACTCTATTCAATCTCATAGAATGTCTTCTGCCCCGTAGGGGGAAAAATTATGACAGACAACTAATAGGACACAGAAATGTCAAACATCGCCTTTATCATCCCCCGCTATCATATTCCTCAAGCAGGAGGAGCAGAGGTTCTGGTTCAGAATTTGGCAGAAAAACTCGTCAAGATAGGACATAAAATTGATGTTTTAACAACTTGTAGCCAAGATCACACACGCTGGGGAAATGATTTAAAATCTGGAAGAGAAAATATTCATGGAGTTAATGTTCATCGCTTCACTGTGGATGAACGTGCAAACTTCTCTCGTTTTGTCCTATTAGAGCAAAGAATTGATCGAGGATGGCCTCTTAATCTTCAAGAAGAAAATCATTGGATAAAAGGGAGTGTTCACAGTAAAGAGCTCTACGCTTTTCTAGACATGCACCAATCCCAATGGGATGCTTTAATATTTGCTCCTTATCTTTTTGGCCTTACTTATCAAGGAATACAAATCGTATCTCATAAATCATTTCTCATTCCTTGCCTTCATAATGAGCCTTATGCGTATCTTCATATTTTCCAATCTATGTTCCAAAATGCAAAAGGAATCCTTTTTAATTCTCTCCCTGAGAAAGAATTAGCTCGAAATATTTTTTCTATCCCTGAAGAGAAATGTTCTATTGTCGGAATGGGGTTTGAACCCTTTCCTTTACTTAAAGAAAAAAAATTCAGAAAAAAATTTAATCTCGGCTCTGATCCTTTTTTACTTTATGCTGGAAGAAGGGAAAAAGGGAAAAATACCCCTCTTCTTATCAATTATTTCCAAACCTATAAAAAACATCATCCCGGGTCCCTTAAACTTGTTTTAATTGGCTCAGGGGAAATAGAAGAAAAATTATCAACTGATATTATTGACTGCGGTTTTGTTAGTGTTGAAGAGAAACAGGAAGCGTATGAAGAAGCCCTTTTAACTTGTCAACCCTCTTTAAATGAAAGTTTTTCTATTGTGCTCATGGAATCCTGGTTAGCTCAAACACCTGTTTTAGTAAATGCAAAATCTGATGTAACTCGATTCCACACAGAATCTTCACAAGGGGGTTTATGGTTTAAGAATTTCTTTGAATTCGAATCCTGCCTTGATTTTTCTCTAAACCAAGAAGAAATTAGAAGAAAAATGGGACATCAAGGGAAAACCTATGTTCTAAATAATTTTCAATGGGATCATGTTTTAGACCGTTTTATCAAAGCGATTGAACCAGGAAAACTCTCTTGATACAAATATTTTCATGGGCCCATTCAAAAGTCAAAAAAGAAAAATTTTTATTATCTAGCACACTCCTTTTTGTGGCATCTCTTTTATCTAATTTAATGGCTTATTTTTATCAATTTGCGATGTCTCACTTAATGAATCCAAATGACTTTGGGACACTCAACAGTTTGCTTTCCATGTTTGCTTTAATCACAGTCCCTACAGGGGTTATTGGGCTCGTAGTTACACGCTACATCACTCAATTTCAAACGCAAGATCAACCTTCGAAATTAAAATTATTCATTATTAATTCATTGAGAAATCTTCTTCTATTTGGAGTTTTTCTTGGATTTCTGCTCCTCTTTACAAAACACCTTGTTCAAAATTTTTTTCATTTGGAAAGTTCATATCCTATTCTTATTTTAGCAGTTATGATTTTAACTGCTTTTATCTCCCCCATTGGAACAAGTCTATTGCAAGGATTACAGCTTTTTTATCGATTTGGGCTATTCCTCATTTCGACTGGATTCATTCGCCTGATCGCAGGCATCATTCTGGTTTCTTTACACTGGAAAATTGAAGGCGCACTCACAGCCAATCTTTTTTCATTTGTGGGAGGGACTTTCCTTCTCTACTCCCCTTTAAAGAAAATTTTGTCTGTTCAAAAAACTCAAACGATCGAAAAACATACTCGAGAAATTCTTACTTTTTCTATCCCTGTAACGCTCGTGTTCATAGGCACTACTTGCTTTGTTCATTTAGATTTAATTCTGGTCAAACATTTTTTACCTGATATAGCTGGTCAATATGCGGCAGCAGTCATTTTAGGCAGATCCATTTTTTATTTCCCTGGAGCCCTGGCCATGACCCTCTATCCCATGATCACAGAATTTTCTATTCTTCAAAAAGACACTTTGCCTATTTTAAAAAGATGCCTCTTAATGACTTTAGCCCTTTCTGGTATGGGTTTACTGGCTTTCATCGCATTTCCAGAATTTTTAATCCAAACTTTATTTGGTTCTCAATATCCTCATGCCAAAGAGCTTCTGCCCTTTTATTCAACTGCCATGCTTCCTCTGGCCCTTTCAAGTGTTTTGATTCAATACGAGCTTGCCTTGCGAAAATTCCGATTTATCTATATGCTGTTAGGTATGGTCATTTTGGAAGGGGGCCTCATCCTGTTTTTTCACACTCATTTAGAAGCAATTCTAACTATTCTCAACTTCTGTCAATGGACGCTTTTGATTGCTCTAGCCCTTATCGTTTTTAAAAAACAAAAAATGTGCCCCTCCCATCATCTATCTTTAGGGACATCGATATGAATCAAGCAAAAGAAAAATTTTCTATTTTAATGCCTGCCTTTAATGAAGAAGGTCGTATCTATGAAAACATTCTTGAAACAGAAAAATCTCTTCAAGAAGTTGGCGTTCAATATGAAATCATTGTCATTGATGATGGAAGTAAGGATAAGACTTATGAAGAAGCTTCACGAGCTGCGAAAAATGGAACTATCATTATTAAAAAAATGCGTGAGAATCAAGGCAAAGGCCGCGCCCTCCAATATGGCTTTCGATTTGCAACAGGAGATTATATTGTCTTTCTAGATGCAGATCTAGATCTGCATCCTCGACAAATCCGCCTCTTGTATGATGTCTTGAAAGAAAATGATGCTGATATTGCCATCGGCTCAAAACGTCATTCGGCATCCATTCTCAAAAAGTATCCAAAACGCCGAAGAATCATTAGCTATTTTTACAATCTTTTTGTACGTATTCTTTTTACTTCTCATTTAAGAGATACTCAAACAGGCCTTAAACTTTTCAAGAGACAAGTCTTGGATGACATCTTTCACAGAATTTTTGTCAAACGCTTTGCATTTGATGTTGAACTCTTGATGGTAGCTCATCATATGGCTTATAAAATTGTAGATGCTCCCGTTGTATTAGACTTTAATCGTCCTCATCGCATGGGCAGAGTCAGAATCAGAGATCTTCTAAAAACTTGGCAGGATACTTTGGCTATTTTCTATCGACTTTATATCAAAAAATCTTATACCCAATATCGTGAAGAATCTCTCCATGAAACCGACCCCCAAAAGGCCAATTTTCCATCACATTGTTCTATAGAAGAACCTCATCAAAAAAAGACTTTAGAAATGAAAATCAAAGATTCTTTGGTCCACAACAGAGAAGAGATTTCTTCCATTAAAATTTCCACAGATCTATCAACTCACAATTAATAACTGATATGACGATCTGGCCTGATTATTCTCTTTCAAATTCAATTCATCGTCTTCTGATGAAATTAGACACCTCTTCTGTCATTCGACTTTTTCATGATATAAAATCCGAAGGTTATAAGCGTGGAATGCTTTATGAAGAAGATAATGGGGGAAAACGCTCTATTTATCTCATGTTACGACCACGCTTGATCAATAACGCTCAAAAAAAATACTTTTCAAAAACCTGCCAGATCATGAATCAAGCTTTTGCTAAATTAGGAAAATTTTATTTGGAAATTCCTGAAGTCCAAGAATTATTCCCTTTTACTCCAGAAGAGAAAGAATGGATGCTTACCTATCTTCCCAAGTCAATTAAAACTCCTAGAGCTATTCTTTCTCGCTGGGATGCCAATACTAATTTCAGTGGTAAACAATGGAAAGCCAGCTTCCATTTCTTGGAAGTAAATGCGGTAGGTGTCGGAGGGCTTCATTATACCCCAACAGCAGAAGGCATTATTTTAGATACCGTGATTAAAAAACTCCACGAGCAACATAGTCATCTTAAAATTGATGCCAATGAAGATATTCGACAATCATTATTTTTTGAGATTAAACATCATTTAAAAATTTTAGGTCAAAAACGCTGCCACATTGGACTCCTTCAAGATACTCGCTCTAAGGGAGGACCTCTTGATTTTTTTTATATGCAGAATTTTTTTGAGAAGCAAGGGATCAAAACAAAAATTGTAGACCCTAGAGATCTACACATGAAAAAAGATGAAATCATGGCAAAAGATTTCTCACTCGATATTCTCTACCGTGATACAACACTTGAAGAATTCATAGAAATGAAGCATGAAGGCCATCGTCTTCTCCCCATTCAAAAAGCTTTTGAGAAAAATAGAGTAATCTCTCATTTAGGAGGTGAACTCGATCATAAAAGTGCTTTTGAAATCTTTAGCAATCCTAAGTTCAATCACCTTTTTACACTCAAAGAGCAAAAGTGCTTTCAACATCACATTCCTTGGACACGTATCATTCGGGAAGTAAAAACAACAAATCCTAAAGGGGTTTTAGTTGATCTCATGTCTTACGCCATTCGTCATCAAGAGAATCTCGTTTTTAAACCGAATCGAGGATATGGAGGGGATGGAATCATTTTTGGAGATTCTACTAACTCTCAAAACTGGGGGAAGGCTCTTCAGAAAGCCCTTCACAAACCGGGAGCTTTTATTCTTCAAGAAAAGTGTACAATTCCAAAGAAAAAATTCCCATGGCTCACACCCAAAGGAAAATTGACAGAAAAAAGTCTTAACGTTGTGTGTGGATTCATCTATTCTCCTTATGGCCTTGGCATTTTAGGTCGTGCTTCTGGGCAAGACATTGTGAATGTGGCACAACAAGGGGGAATGACAGCCATATTGACATGTAAGAATAAATGAGAAAAATCCAAAATTTATGAAACCTACATTTAAAAATCTTCTTCCTAAAATTAAAACATCTATTCCAGGCCCAAAATCCAAACGTCTCGCTCAAAACCTCAAGAAATATGAATGTCCTAACCTCACCTTCATTTCAAAACATACCCCTATTTTCTGGCAAAAAGCATTGGGAGCCAATGTATGGGATGTGGATGAGAATTGCTACATTGATTTGGTTGCCGCCTTTGGAGTCGCAAACGTGGGACATGCTCATCCTAAAATCATTCAAGCCTTGACCCACCAAGCTCATCTCCTTCCCCACGCCATGGGAGATGTTTATCCAAGTCCTGAAAAAGTGAAACTTGCCCATGTATTATCTGAACTCTTTCCAGAAAAAGGGGCACAAGTTTTTTTCTCATCTTCAGGGGCAGAAGCTGTCGAAATTGCAATGAAAACAGTACATTTAGCCACAGGGAAATCTGGTCTTATCGTATTTGAAGGAGCCTATCATGGCTTAACCTATGGGGCTTTACGAGCCACATCTATGTTAGATTTTGCTAACCCCTTTATTAATCCAAAATCACAAAATGTTTTTCGTCTTCCCCACCCTTCCCATTTTTCAGAAGAAGAAATTCTTACTCAAACAGAAAAAATCATTAGCAAACAGAATGTCGGAGCTATTTTGATTGAACCCATTCAAGGCCGCGGAGGGGTTCGTATCGCTCCATTTTCTTTTCTTCAAGCTTTAAGAAAAATATGTAATCAAACAAAAACACTTCTCATCGTAGATGAGATTTACTCAGGATTTGGACGAACAGGGAAATGGTTTGCTTTTGAGCATTCTAAAATTGTTCCCGATTTGGTGACGGTTGGGAAAGGAATGGCCAATGGTTTCCCTATTTCAGCTTGTATTGGGAGAAAGAAAGTAATGGCTGCATGGCCTCGCTCACATGGTGAAGCTCTTCATACCAGCACATTTTTAGGCAATCCTATGGGTTGTGCTATGGCCTTAGCATCTATTCAAGAAATTCGGTCTCAAAAGCTTTTAGAAAGAGCTACCCAGTTAGGGGCTCTTTTTAAATCTCAATTACTCACCCTCAAAGAAAAACATCCCTGTATAGGAGAAATTCGAGGACAAGGACTAATGCTTGGTATTGAAATTATTTCAAAAAGAAAGAAACATCCTCCTAATCCTAAAATAGCTCAAGCAATTGTACTTCAAGCTCTCAAACAAGGTATTATTCTTTTAGCAGATGGAGTTGAAAAAAATATTCTTATGCTCACCCCTCCTCTCATCATTTCAGAACAACAATTGACATATTCTCTTAAAGTGATTGATCAATGCCTATCTCATCTCAAAAACTAGATCAAAAAATTCTTTCTCTCATCCAGAAAGGAATGAATCAACCTTGTAGTGATCAAGCTTTTAATAAAATCGCTCTAGAAATTTTTGAATATCAGTTCCTCAATAATATTCCTTATCAACAATACTGTAAAACCATCAAACAACTTCCAAGTGAAGTTTCTCATTGGAAAAAAATTCCTGCTATTCCAGTTTCCGCTTTTAAAGAAGCCTCTCTTGCGTGCTTCCCTATTAAAAAGGCTAAAAAAGTTTTTCACACCAGCGGAACAACTCGACAGAAAAAAGGGCATCATTATCTTGAAAATTTAAATCTTTATGAAGCATCACTTTTAATTAATTTTAAAAATACTTTTGGTATTAAAAAAGAACGTTGTCCGATTTTAATTTTAACTCCGTCTCCCACTGAAATGCCCCACTCATCCTTAGTCCATATGATGAAAACTCTCAAAAAAGAAATAGGGACAAAAGAAAGTCATTATTTTATTCAAAATGGTAAATTTTTAATCGATGATTTTAAAAAAGCTCTTGCGCAATTATGCAAAAAAAATGAACCTCTTCTCATTCTTGGAACAGCTTTCTCATTCGTTCATTTTTTAGATCACGCTGTCCAAAAAAGATGGAAGATTGTTCTGCCACCAGAATCCCGCATTATGGAAACAGGGGGTTACAAAGGCAAGTCTCGTGAGCTTCCTAAAAAAGAACTATATAAAAGGCTAGAAACAACTTTAGGAATTCCTCGGACTCAAATCATCAATGAGTACGGCATGACCGAAATGGGTTCTCAATTTTATGATCATCCAGATTCTTTCCACAAGAAAAGTTCACGCTATAAAACCATCCCACCTTGGGTGAGAACACGTGTTTTAAATCCTCTTACCTTGAAAGAAGTCAAAACGGGAGAAACGGGTATACTTCAACACTTTGATTTAACTAATCGTTCGAGCGTGATAGCCTTACTGACAGAAGATCTTGGCATCAAAATTGAAAATGGTTTTGAAATCCTAAGCCGTGCTCCCCAAGCTGAACCCCGTGGCTGTTCGATCGGAATAGATGATTGGATGAAAAAGAAAAGTAAGTGATTCCTCTTACGCAGCTTCTTCAATTGATCGAACTTCAGAAGGGATCCTGTTCTCTTGCACAGAAGGCAAAGGTTCACCCAAAACATCTCTCCTATTAACAAGTACTTGACGTCCTAAAATCTTTGAAAGCTCGCTCACAAAAAATTCAAAAACTTCTTCACGATCGTCTGAATCAACCTGAGACACAAGATTTTCCTTAAACCAATGATAGACAGCCTCAATGAAACGAGCAGAATCACTTATTTGTACTCTTAACTGAGAAAGTTGTTTCTGAATCATCTTCTTGGATTGAGATAAACTGATTGCCCCAGGTTTTACTTCAGATGTCTTTCGTTCTTCTACTAAACTTCTTTCTGTAACATCCGTAGTATAGCGTTTCATCAAAATCCCCAAAGGTCCTGTCAAATCTCCCTTAGGTAACTTTCCTGTCGTTGCTTTCCTCTTAGCAATTTTAAGCAAAGCCTCTACAACTAATTCGGCCTTATTTTTATCGAGTTGAATAAAACTATCAAAGATTTCTGTGTCTCTTGTGTTAAAACCTATTCCTACAATTTCAATTCCTAATTTACGAGCTTCATCTAATTTAGCTTTTAGACGCTCAGATGGAACAGGTTTAAAACCTTCTCGAGTTGGAAATACTTGATTCCCATCTTCATCAAACCATCCTCTGAATTGTATTCCACGAACTCTACTTCCTTGATGATCTAAATACTCGATATCGTTTCCAGTATCTTCACCGTCCGTAATTACAATCTCAAGTTTATTACGCTTCCCCGTAGACTTATATTTTTCAATAATACCTGATACGGCATTATAAAGATTAATTCCTCCTGGTGCTTTTCTTCCTCCTTGGTCGATCCATTCTTCAAGTTCACCTTGTTTACGATTTAAGTCTTCTAAAGTCCATTGATCTTTAAAACCTTTAATCAGATCAAATTCTTCTGTAATCAAACTCACAGCATAATCTACTTTTTTCCTTCCAATCTCTGTAAAATTTCCCATGAGAATCGCAAGCATTTTCTTAATGGCTTCGTGATAATCGCCCATACTCCTACTCACATCAATCGTCACCCCCAAAGCCAAATCAGGTTTTCCAAAAGCCTCTGCTTCCTCATCAAACGGTTCCGGATCTCTTGTGATATATCGAATGGGATTAATATGAAGACCCGTTGTAGATTCCTCAATTTCAGGATCTTCAGGAACACGAAAAGCTTCAATCAATCCCTTGGCTAATGTTCTTGCGTAAGAACTAACTTCAGCCATTCTTAGATTATGGGGTTCTTTTTTCATTTGTTTTTGACGTGAGTTCCGGGCAGCATCAATAGATTGATTTAACATTTCTATAAATGCATCTCTATCTGCATCACTCATTGGTTTTTCTCCCCTGCTTAGATCAGGAACAGCACTTTCTAGTGTAAGAGGGGGTTGGGGGGAGTTATCTCCTAGCTCTTGCCCAGCTTCTTTTGGTTTTTCTTCTCCCATCACAAGCAACATGATTTGTTGAGCATCAGCATCCGGAGGCAAAGCCTCAGGAGAAGCATTCTCTAAGATTTGTTGCATCTGCTCTGGAGTCACTACGATAAATTGAGGCAAACCACTCCCAGTTTGTCCAGGACCCCCTTGTCCTTGCCCACGACCTTTTCCTTTCTTGCCTTTGCCTTTCTTAATCTTTTTGGCATTCTCCTGACTCTTCTTTACAAGTTCCTCATAAATCAGATAAATTTTTTCTAAAATAACTTTCATGCTTTCTTTTGCGGCTCGAAGTCTTTCATCATTCGCTGTTTTATCCCCTCTCTGAATACCTTCAAAATCAAGCACTACGAGTAAAGCCCTAGCAGCTTCATGCAATACAGAAGCATCGATTCCTTCAACAACAGCTTTTACAGCCCTTTGAATTTCTTCTGGAAGTTCAGAAAAGACTTGAGAATATTCTCCGCGATAACCAAAACCAATCACTTCATTTAAGAAAGCGCGATGAGGCTGTAACAAAGCTATTTTAAGAATTTGTTTCTTCTTTCGTTTCCCTATTGGTTTTCTAGGATTAGGTTTTGGAAAAAACTCTTTATTCATTTGTGTAATATAATCATCCTCTCCTCTTAAGGCAGGATTTTTCATATGATCGATACGAATATCTTCGATCACATTCCAAAGTTCATGAAAGAAAGGATTGATGAGAAGCAATTGTAAAAGCTCAAAAATTGATTTTTGGTGTAAAACATCATTAAAAGGAGCAGGTAAATCATTTAACTGCGAAGCGTTTTTAAGAGTCTTCGCTTTTGCTAAAAGATAGCCTTCTGCATCAATATAATTTAAGTCGATCAAAATTTTCCAAAGCGGCTCCATTTTTTGTTCTTTTAACATCTCTGGCGTAAGCTTTAAACTCATCGCTTCTCGATAGGGCTCCTTCTCTGCTATTTCAAGCCTTTCCTCCAATGTTAAAGAATAGAGATCATGACGAAGCTCATGAATAATTAAACCAATCACCGCATCTGAACTACGTTTAGGATTAACCAACTCATGAAGGGGAACAATAATTACATCCCCTTGAGAACTATGCGACCACCACCCTTGAAGCGTAAAAATAAGTTTTACATTAGGATTGGAAATTTTTACCGCCGATCGAAGTTTCTCCATTTTTTCTTGAACATCTACTCGAGTTAGAATTTCTTTTTCAAGATCTCGAATTTCATTAGGACTAATTCTTTCTAATGCTTCTTGTCCTCCTTTTTCAATGATTTGTAAAAGTTGATCGATTGTGATCTTTTGCATCGCTCCTTGCAAATTCATCTGAGCAGTTTGAAATATAGAGAAAGTTTCTTTCCATTTTTCTTCAGCCAGTCCCAGAAAATCTTTTAAAATGGTATCTAATTCATCTGGTTCATATTCACCTTCCACCCAAGCTTTGAAAACATCTTCTAAAATGACTTCGGGAATTTCTCCGCGGCCCACATAACTCTCAGGATTCATAGCAAAAAGAAAAAAGACATGCTCTCCCATCTCCACTTCTAATGGTTCTTCTCCTGGGATTTCAACTGTAAATTTTCCAGGAACAGCACCCTTGGGTGTTTGTCCTCGAGCAATGCCAGCTAAGATCCACCACATTTCAGGCCGCATATTGGCTTCATCCAAAATAACAACCTGATTCCCTTTTTTTAATCGCTTTAAAAACTCCTGTATTTGAAGACGATAATTGCCTTGAGGCGTCATTTGTAAACTCACTGTTAAATCCCTAGATTTGGACTCTCCATGCGTAGAATAAATGTAGTAATCTAGGCCCATCAACTGAGCTAAAAACACTCCCATGGTCGTTTTGGCAACGCCTGTTTCACCAGTCAGAGAAACCATTTTGCCTGCTTGCCAACCTCTTAAAACGCTTGAAAGTGTTCTCACCAAACCTGGAACTAAACTCAAACGATAACGCCGATCAATTTTTTGCTCGGGTTTAGCCCCTGAAATTTTTGGAATACGAATACCCGAAAGCAAAGTAACATTCCCCCTTTTCCTTTCCACTTTTCCAGAAAGTTCTTTAACCATTTCATGAGGGAAAATTCTTTTAAGAACAATATCTCTGAAATTTTTATAATCCTTAGTATGTTCTTGAACACGTGTTCCATATAAACGCAAGGCCTCTGCTACAATCATGCGGTCAATACTTTCAGGAGTTAAAGATGCTCCTTGAGCTTTTGCTTCTTCTTTTGCCAAAGCTACAAATTGTCCATGAAGCAAAACATCTTTAATATTAAATCGATAAGCTTTACCTGACGGCCAAAATTCTCCTCCCTCTTCTAAAGCCTTCACCATAAGATAAATTGCTTGTACTTTTCTGGCCTCAGCTTCACTTAAACCATACTGACTCATTAAAGTCTGCAAAACCTCAGAAAAGCCTTGATTAAAAGCTGTCATTGCAGGGACATTGATTTTTACAAAACGATTAAAAAAAGCTGAAGCAAACTCTCTTTGGCTTTCAGTTGATAAAGTTGCCACCTGTCGAACATGAGGAGGTAAAATATATTTACGTACTTTTCCCGTTTCATCGGGGAGTTCGACATAGCCTTTCAAAAGAAAATTGTGAAGAGCTCCTCTTACTTTTTCAGGAAGTGCATCAATGTTGTGAATAACAAGGAGCTTTTTCTTTTTATTCGCTTCTTGCGAAACTTGAGAAGAAACCACCAAATGTCGGCTCAAAAACCCTGGCTTAAATCGAAGCTCTTTCTGATAAGGATTTGGTTCCCCTTCTAAAATCGGGAAGAGGCCACCTAAAAGATCTTGCACAGTCAATTCTGGAGAACCCTCTAAATGATGGGATTCATACTGCTCCTCACGAGCAAAATCCTCCAAAATCTCTCCTTTTTGAGCCCCTGGTTCCATAAAAAGAAGCCCATGCAAACCATGGGCAAAAACATCTTTTAAATTTTCTTTAACATTTTTCTTCCGAGAAAATTCATTGTGATTCAATCTTATATCCAGAAGTAATTCAGTAAATAGGGAGTCTCTTCCATCAAGTACTATTGCATGAAATAGTCTTGATATGGCCTCCGACTTTCCTTTTTCAGAAAATTGAGCGAGGTAAATAAGTTTAAAAGATTCATGAAAAGCTTCTTTTATCTTGTCATCCCCGAGTGTTTTCATCGGGGATCCAGAATCAAATGGATTCCCGCTAGAAGATTGCGGGAATGACAACTGCTTGCAATTCTCTAAAAAAGCTTTCGTCCAATTTTTCAAATCACGCAAAGTGAAAAGATGTCGATCAGGATCATGAAGAGTGGCACTATCTCGAACAAACTCCCTCATAGTCCGATACATTTTGATTTGCCATTGAATGTATTTTTCTATCTCAGGGGGTGCAGGTTTTCCAGGAACAGCGAATTTCTGATAGTAACGTTTAAGAATAGCTTCGTATGATTTATCCGAAAAATCATTTGGAACTTGAATCCTCTTGGAAATCTTAGCCACTTCAGGGGGAATCTCTTCTTGTCCTGGGGTATTCTCCATTTTGTTGGTCGTAATAATCACATGAAAATGAGGATGACGTTTTAAAAGGCGAGGGGGTTGTCCTGGATGTTCATTCAAGACAAGTTCTTGTTCGCCTCGAGCAATCCCCGTTAACCATGCAATCAATGCTTGTGCTCTTTTGCCCTTGGCCCCTTCATCAATAACAAAAACACCTCCATGGGTATAAAACTCTAAAAATGGAATATTAAAATGTCCTTCGTCATCTGGCTGACAGGTAAGCGTATAATGCCCATTTTCATCCTGACTATAAGTTCCAATCCAATCCTGTAAATGCACACTTCCGTGACTGGAGTAAACATGGTGAGACAAACCAAACCGCTCGGCCATATCCACCGCCATATCGGTTTTTCCTCCCCCTGGCTCTCCTTCTAAAATCGTGATCTGATGAGCGTTCATCGCATTCACAATCTCTTCTTCTACATCCAACATTTCTTCGACTGGAACCAAGAGATCCTCTTCAGAGGGACGTATAGGGGCATCAACCAGCGTGTAAGATTGATTTAATTTCTTCAGTCGTCTTTCCAAAGTGGGAATAGGCCACGATATCAATCTCCGTTTTCCTCCTTCTTTTACATTTACATATCCTCTCTCCCCGATTTGTACAAGATTAGATATCTGATGAAATATTGGTTTACCTTCTATTCTCTCATCATCTCTCATACCGTCTAATTCATTCATTGTGATCAACTGAGATCCCTCTCTTACCGAAATAATCACGTATGTTTTATCACCTACTTGTACGACACTATCTTCATCCAAAGTAAGTTGTTGCTTACCCTCTATATTCATATCATCTACTGTAAGCAAATATTCTTCTCCCCCGATTCCTACACTCACATATATTTTCTCTCCGACTTGAAATGGAGGCATCA
Organism: Candidatus Auribacterota bacterium; assembly: GCA_041906865.1. Lineage (GTDB taxonomy): Bacteria > Auribacterota > JACPWU01 > JACPWU01 > JACPWU01 > CAZXEQ01. The sequence continues at coordinate 629 of JAYRIK010000157.1, read as the reverse complement.
TATAATCAAAACCTTTTTTGCCTTCAATACGCATATCATCTAATGTTACTAAATACCATTTCCCTCCCTTTTTCACACTTATATAAATCTTTCCGCCAACTAAATCCGGACCATCAATTTCATCAAATTCTGTCTTACCTTCTGTACTCATATCTTCTGAATTGACCAAGTACCATTTCCTTCCCTTTTTCACACACACATACACCTTCTCTTTTATTTTAGGATCCGGACTTTTCATATCATCAAATCCTGGCTTTCCTTCTATGCTCATATCTTCTGAATTAACTAAGTACCATTTCCCTCCCTTTTTCACACTCACATATATTTTCTCTCCTACTTGCGCTAAGCTCCCATACTCATCAAATCCTGGTTTACCTTCTGTACTCATATTATCTGAATTGACCAGATACCATTTCCCTCCTTTTTCCACCATCACATGCATCTTCTCGTCTACTTGAAGGGGGAACCCACTCCTATCAAAATAGGATTTACCTTCTGTACTCATATCATCTGAATTGACCAAATAACATTTTCCTCCTCTACCATATTCTCCGCCCTCACACACAAACACATGTACCTTCCCTCCTACTTGTACTGGATTGTAGACATAATCAAATCCTTTTTTTCCT
>JAYRIK010000156.1:0-1818 GCA_041906865.1 Candidatus Auribacterota bacterium | reverse complement strand
GAGAACACGGTTGCTGAACATACCTTCGCTCTTATTCTCTCTTTATCCCGAAATGTACATAAAGCTTATATTCGTACAACACGGGGGGATTTTTCTATGGAGGGATTGCAAGGTTTCGATCTGAAAGGGAAAACCATCGGCATTATCGGATCTGGGCGTATTGGCCTTCATGTCATTCAAATGGCCAAGGGATTTGGGATGAATGTGCTTGCGTATGATATTACGCAAGATTCGTTCTTAGCTGAAGTTCTTAATTTTAAATATGTTTCACTTGAAGAACTTCTTCAATCTTCCGATATTATAAGCCTTCATTGTCCCTATAGTGAAAAGACCCATCATTTAATTAATCGAGAAAAAATTCAATTAATAAAAAAAGGAGCACTTTTTATTAATACCGCTCGAGGAGGATTGGTTGACACAAATGCCCTTGCAGAAGCTTTAGATAAAGGCATTCTCGCGGGCGCAGGACTGGATGTTCTGGAAGAAGAAGAAATGATTAAAGAAGAGAAAGAACTTTTATCAAAAAATTATCCTGAGGAAAAACTTCGCTTGCTGGTTCAAAATCATATTCTTCTTCATAGAGAAAATGTGGTCATTACACCTCACATGGCTTTCAATAGCCACGAAGCATTAAATCGAATTTTAGAAACCACTCTTTCGAATATTGAAAATTTTGGAAATGGAATGCAGCAAAATTTCGTTAATTAAAATTGCTAATAAATGGTTTTTCTTTACATTCAAAAATGTAAATGTTAAAGATTTTTCATGTTCTATCCACGATTCATTGATCGCACTTTGCAAAAAGAACTTATTCAGTCCTTTTCGGGACATGGAATCTTTTTAGTTGGGCTTTTTTTATTCATGATTGTGACATCTCAAACCACTTATCACCATGACAATTTTGTGACTGTTCAATTAAAAAGTTTGGGAGGAATGAAAGGTGCTTCAGGTGGACAAACAGGCTCTTTAAACCCAAAAGCTATTCCTTCACCTGTTAAACCACTCGCAAAACCTCTCCCTGCCACAACCCCTAAAAAAGAAACTCCGCCTCCCAAAACAGAAAAAGTTTTACCTAAGACACCCGCTCCCTCCAAAACACAAAATGTAAAACCAAGCGTTACAACTGTACCTAAAAAAATATCCCCATCACAAAATAAAATGCCTAGCCTTTCTGAACGTTTAAAAAATCGTCTCACAGAAGTAAAATCTGCTCCTAATAATGCAAAATTTGTAGAACCCCAGAAGTGGGCACCTGCAACACAACCCACATCCGATCAACGTTTTGTCGAACCTGAAGAATGGACAAGCACTCAAAAAGCGGGACCTGGCACTTCTGCCCAAACCCAACTTTCTGTGGGAGGAGGCGGAGCCGGAGATGGACAAGGAGGATCAAGTGATGGAAAAGAATTTCCTTTTGCATGGTATTTAGATCTGGTTCAGAATAAAATCACTATGAATTGGAAAGAACCTGCAAAACCTTTAATTAAAGATGGAAATTTATTTGCCATTGTTTCTTTTGTTATTCGAAAGGACGGAAGTGTGAAAGAAGTCACATTGACTGAGAGATCTACATTCGATGTTTTGAATCAGTCTGTCATGGATGCTGTCCAAGCTTCCATTCCCCTACCCCCTTTACCTCAAAATTTTCAAGATGATGAACTTACAATTAAAATTAAATTCGAGCTAACCCAATGAGAAAAAAAATATCTTTCGTTGCTATCCTTTTTATCATCACCTTCTTTTCATCTTTTATTGAAGCCACTCAAGTTGAACTTCAAATCACCAAACAAGTCGCAAGACGCACGCGAGCTGCCCTTG
>JAYRIK010000155.1:0-3395 GCA_041906865.1 Candidatus Auribacterota bacterium | reverse complement strand
GGAAAAGGTATTTTTGTTTCTTCAGTTTGAATAGGGGCATAACGGTCATAATCGTATAATTCTTTCAAACCCAAAATTTTTCTTTTTAAATCGTAGAATCGAGATCCTAATCCGGAAGCCTTTTTTACATTTTCCATGAGATGAAGAACGCTTTGCAGATCAATTTCATTCATGAGATTCATAGATTCCATGGGATGACTGTGCTTGCGAATTTCAAGATTGGTGCGATGGTCCGCCAAAATCATATTGTAAATATAGGTGAGAATATGGCTGTGATTTTGAAGCCCTTGAGCGAGACTTTCACTTCCTTTCTTTCTTAAAGAACGATCAGGAGAATGGGAGAGTGTGAGGATTTCAGATTTATTTTTTTTAAATTTCTTGCCATCTATTTCAATATCAAAGGTCATATTGTTTGAAACTTCATCAAAAAGACGGACAAAAGCCCTTGAGCTCGTATTAGACTTTTTAGCCATGATGTTTTCTTCTGCTTCGGAAAGGGTATAAGGAGAGAAGGTTCTTATTTTCTCAAGAAAATGAATATCCTTTTGGATTTTTGGGTTTTCCTGCAATTTTTTTACAACGGTAGAGTCCAATTTGTTCCAAAAAACTTCGAAAAAAACAAGTAAGGTTTGAATTTGAGTAAGTTCAGTTTGTATCTTTTGAAGAAAGCGGCCCGTTTCTGGGTCATTGGTTTTAGCAGCAAATGAAAGATGTGCAAAAACTGCGAGTTTTGTTGTAAGAATGGCTAAAGTTTTATAATCTTCAATCAGTTCAGAAAGAGGAAAGGTTTTAGTGTTTTGAATTTGTTCTGGAATGGATTCTTTTGATAAGGATTCAAATAAAGGTTTATATTTTTTTTGAAATTGTGATGCTAGATTTTGGGTTTGGTGAAGGTCTTCTGAAATTTTAGGATCTTCAAGCGATGAATATAAGTCGGATAGATCCCATTGTATCCCTTTTGCGGTTATTTCGCTCATTGTGTGTCCTTTATCAATTCAATGGATAGACTGCTATAACTTAAGTTTTGAATTATAACATACCAAGGACGCACTTTGATAAGCGAAACTCGTAAAGGGCACATTAGTTTTTTTAATACAAAACCTTATTTAGATTATGTTAGAATAAGACAGTGGTCAATCTTGAGGACACACCTAGGGGGCTTTCGTTACTAACCGTTCCAATGGTAAAACATGTAAACGAAAGGGGACTATCTATGACAAACAAATGCATTATCTGTAAAGTTGTTTTTATTCTGATGGTTGTGGGAGCATTGAACTGGGGTCTGGTCGGAATTTTACAAATGGATCTTGTGACTAAGATCTTTGGTCCGATGACGTTACTCAGTCGTATTGTTTATATTCTGATAGGTGCTTCGGGAGTTGTATCTTTGCTGGCTCTCTTTAAAGATTGTCCAGCATGTAAAAAATAGTAATTTTGAGCCGCTTTCTAAATTAGAAAGCGGCTCTTTTTTTGCCTAAAAATATTATTTAGAGGAAAAATGAATATTCTTTATGCAGGGGATGGAGAAAAAGAAGGGGCGGCTCGATATCTTTTAAGCGTTTTAAAACATTTAAAATCAAAAGTGATACATATTCCTCCCAAAAAAGTTTTATCTCCCTCTTTTTTGAAAGAAAAATTTGATGTAGTTATCTTAAGTGATTTCCCATGCAAGAATCTTCCTCCATCTTCAGAAGACATTATCATAAAGCAAGTTCAAGATGGAACAGGCTTATGGATGATTGGAGGCTGGAGTTCCTTTAAGGGTTTGAATGGAAACTGGACGGGTTCAAAAATAGAATCTTTTCTTCCGGTGAAATGCCTTCCTAAAGATGATCGTCTGAATTTTTCAGCAGGAGCTTGGCCACAAGTTAAAGAAACTCACACGATATTGAAACAACTTTCTTTTTTGACACCTCCAGTCATCTGTGGGATCAATCGAGTTAAAGTTAAAAAAGGTTCAAAAACGATATGGATGGCGAGAGAAGTTTCTAAAAAAGAATATCCCTTGCTTGTAATTGCTGAAAAAGAAAATATGCGTAGCGCAGTTTTAACTACAGACTTAGCCCCACATTGGTGTGGAGGTCTGGTGGATTGGGGAAACAGAAGACAAACTTTGCATTGGTCTAAAGATATTTCTGTAGAAGTGGGGCATTATTACATTCAATTAATTAAAAATCTGGTCGAGTGGTTAAGCTGTGCAAGATGAGTTATCGATGGTGAATAAATAAGAAGAGTCCTATAAAGAAAAAAATAGCCATCATAAAAAACTGAGCTTCCCACGGCCAATATTTAACTTTCACACCGTTTAAATCACAATGATCTAATATTCTTTTTATGAGCGCTGTATCTGGCACCATTTCCCCTTCTTCATCTTTCCAGATATTCATGAAAATAACTTGTCTGTTTTGATTGCTTGCGGGGAAGAAGCGATCGATAAGATAGGCAAGTGGGGGAATACAGAATCTTTTTCGAAAAACAATAAGCGTGTAGGTTTTTCTAATAGAAAAAAGGTTTCGAACAAGAACATTCATATAATACATTTGAGTGTAATCTTTCTCGCAGAGAAGCTCATTTTCATTTTTGCCCATCCAAACATGTTGATCATCGAGAAAGATTTTTTTTGTGCAAGAATTCGCCAAATAAAAAAGATAGATGCTGATTCCAAGGATAGTAAATGAGACAGGTTTTAAACCCGTGGTTTGTGTGGGATGCATAATTGCCATAGCCCATGCCCATACAAAACCCATCATTAAAATGGTAATAATCCAGTAGTAGATGACTCGTGAATAGGTGAGGCTACGATCAAATCGAGATTGTGTACTAGTCTGGAGTGAAGCCATCTCTTGGTTTTTAGCGGTTTCTAGAATGCGTTTCTGAATATTGGGATCGATTCTTGTTTTGCTTAATTCTTTTTGAAGTTCTGATGAACTTAATGTGGGGGAAGGAGTTTTCCCCAATGTGAGAGGTTCTTTTTCTCCATATTCACGAGCAACTTCTCTTAAAATTTGATCATCTATAGGTAAATCTTTTTCTGGGATTTTGTCTCTTTTGCCTCGAATGAGATTTAAAATATCTTCAGAAAGAAAATAAAGAACACCCATGCCAACAAGAATCGCAAAGTAAAGACCTGCTTTTGCTGGCATCCAATGAGTGATCCATTGCCCGATATGATGTGTGATGTTCTGATAAGTTGATTTTAAGCCCGGAATTGAAAGAATCCCTTTTTTGAGCATAATTCCAACAAAGGGGAGAGCAACAAGAAAAAGGACGGCAATGCCGTAAAATGTTAAAAGGCCGAACCACTCTTTTCGAGAAAGCTTTGGCATAAAGGTATTATATGCTTATATTTAGGAAGGAGTGTAGTTTAAATTAGGTGAAAGCCATCGCTCCATCGT
>JAYRIK010000154.1:0-2819 GCA_041906865.1 Candidatus Auribacterota bacterium | reverse complement strand
GCGAAAAAGAGCACAAGCAGGTCTTGAAGTTTTAATAAAAAATCCTCTTACGGATGTAGCTCAAGTGGCTGCCATTGGATATTGTTTTGGTGGAACGGCTGTTCTTGAACTAGCTCGAATGGGGGCTCCTTTATTAGGTGTGGTCAGTTTTCATGGTGTGTTGGCTTTTTCTCATACTGAAGATGCAAAAAATATAAAATGTAAGGTTTTGGTTTTGCATGGAGCCAATGACTTTTCTATGAAGTCGGGTCAGATTGCAGCTTTTCAGGATGAGCTAGGAAAGGCGAATGTTGATTGGCAGATGATTTATTATGGAGGTGCTGTTCATAGCTTTACAGTTCCTGAGGCAGGAAACAATCCCTCCAGTGGATTTGCCTACGACGAAAAGGCCGATCAAAGATCCTGGCAAGCTATGAAGAATTTTTTCAATGAGATTTTTGGAAAATAAATACAAAAGTATTTTTTTAGAGTATGTTTAATCTTATTAACTTTTGCAGCAAATACAGAACACCACAATAGGTTTGGAGCATAATCATATGAAAGTTCTTCAAAAAAATAATAAGGCTTTTAAAGAATGGGCGGTAGTTGTTGATGCCTTGGGTTCGGGTCGACAGATCTTGATTTTCAGAAAAGGTGGAATTTCAGAAAATGCGGGAACCTTTGAAATTGAGTCTAGAGAGTTTTTTCTTTTCCCAACCTATGAACATCAAAATAAAGAAGAGCTTATCCCTGGGGTTCATGCTCGGTTAGATCAGGTAGCCTCTGAGCATATTCAAGACGGAAAAATTCATGTTCAATATTATGCAACAATTCAGAAGGTTTATAAAATTACAGAATTAGAAAAACTGAAAAAACTTGAAGGGCATCATATTTGGACTCCTTCTTTGATTGAAGAACGGTTTAATTGGGGAGATGAAAAATTTCTTTATTGTCTTATTTTAAGGGTGTTTCAACTCCCTGAGCAAGTAACTGTTCTATTCAAGAAAGAATATGGCGGTTGTAAATCCTGGGTTGATTTGGATGAAAATTTTTCCACGGAAGGAAATCCTGTTTTATCAAACCCTCTTTTCCATCAAGAAAAGCATGCCATTGAAAAGATTTTAGACGCTTCGGAAAATAAATGAACTCTTCTCTTATCCTAAAACAATTTGAAGTAGGACCGATGCAGAATTTTGTTTATCTCATCGGATGTTCTCAGACTCGAGAGGCAGTAGTTGTGGATCCTGGATGGGAGCCTGAACGGATTTTGGATGAGGCTTTAAAGGCAGATCTAGAGTTAAAAGGGGCATTGATTACTCATCATCACTTTGATCATGTGAATGGACTTGAGGGGCTTTTGAAAAAAAAAGATATTCCTGTTCATGTTCATGAAAAAGATGCTTTTGCGCTTAAGAAATTTCAGTCCAATATTCAAAAGGTGAGTGGTGAAGATACTTTGAAGATAGGAGAGGTTACGATTCGATTTCTGCATACCCCAGGACATACGCCAGGCTCTCAATGTTTTCTTGTTCAAGATTCCTTGGTGTCAGGAGATACGCTTTTTATCAATTATTGTGGACGTTGTGATTTACCAGGGGGAAGTGCACAAGAAATGTTTCAGAGTTTGTCTCGATTGAGACAAATGAAGGATGATATTGTTCTTTATCCTGGTCATAACTATTCTGATACTCCAACAGCAACCCTTGCCGAACAGAAGAAAGACAATCCTTATCTTAAATGTGACTCTCTCCCCTTATTTTTAAGGGCCATGGGCGGACTTTTAGAATAAAAATCCGTTTTGAAATGCATCCCGAAAGACATTGACGAAGCATCAAATTTTTGATATATTCCCATCCTTTCCCCAACCTTAAATGCTTGTAAATGAGGAGGTTTTAAATGGTAAATCGTAACTTGCTGGAAGACCTTTGCAAGAAAGAAGAGAAAACAACCTTGGTCGTGAATATGATCGCCAAGAGAGTTCGTCAACTGATGAGGGGAGATAGGGCTACTGTTGATGAAAAGCATTTAAAAGATCCCGTAGATGTTGCAATTAAAGAATTTTTGAATGGGAAAATTTTAATTAAGAAATTGTCCGAGGAAAAGAGTAAGTAATGCAAGAGGTTCTTATGGAAGATGATAAGATGAAAAAAACTTCTCAAAACTCATCAGAAGAAAAGTCAGATCAGACTTCTTCTAAGAAAACTTCCGAAGAAAAAACAGAATCACATCAAGAGTCTGTCAAAGAAAGCTCAGAAGATAATATTCTTATTCCTAAGACTCTATTTGAGGAGCTTGAGAAAAAAGCGACTCAATCAGATTTCTATCTTGACCATCTTCAGAGAGTACAAGCCGAGTTTGAGAATTTCCGTAAAAGAAATGTGAAGGAAAAAGAAGAATTTAGAAAATTTATTTTGGAAGATTTTATTTTAGAGCTTTTAGATGTTCTGGATAATTTTGATCGTGCGATGGCTTCTGCTCAAAGCACGTCCGATATTCAAAATCTTCTTTTAGGTTTTAAAATGATTCATCGCCAGCTTCAAGAAAGTCTTTCTAAAAAGGGTGTTTCTCCCATCGAAGCTATAAATCAAACCTTTGATCCATCTAAGCATGATGCTGTGGCTTTTGAAGAATCTAAAGATAAACCGGCTCATCTTGTCGTTGAGCAAATGTCAAAAGGCTATGCATTACATGGTAAGGTGATTCGCCCCAGCAAAGTTAAAGTTTCTAAAGAATCAACTGTCTCCCAGGATTCGACTCCGACAGAACCATGAAGAAAGGCTCTGTCCTTCTACGTGTGATCATTGGAAGTCTGGTAGGACTTTTAATCACATGGATTCTTC
>JAYRIK010000153.1:0-14892 GCA_041906865.1 Candidatus Auribacterota bacterium | reverse complement strand
GTAATGGAGAGGCATGTCTTAAAAGGGATATTTTTTCTTAAGATTCGTATCCCTAAAAAACACAGTGTTCCTAGAAGGAAAATTTCAAAACCATTTAAGAGTGTTAAGTTAATAAAAGTTCTTAAAAATAAATAAATCGGTGAAAGCCACCATAGAACATCTCTCCATTGCATTAAAGTAAAATCAGAGATGGTGACAGAGAGTTCTTTTGGGTAAGAAATAACTTTAAGAATATTTTGATCTTTAATTAAAATTTTATCCTTTTTGAATAAAATGCCATTGGGGTCTTTTGCATTGGCTTCTGCTTGAGTAGGATCAATGAAAAGATAGAGGTCTTTTCCGAAAATGGGGGAGAGTTCTTCTAGGCTAATGGTTTGACTTTGAGCTTCTCCTTTAAAAGCTTCCATTTGCCCATGATCAATATGCATGACGGGAAGTTTTCGCACAGCCCAATCTGTTAAGTCTGTCAGGGTTAGAATAAAAGTCGGAAGTTGAATCAAGATGCTTAAAGCAGATAATAAGCTAATGAGGGTTAGAAAATAGAAAACAGCTTTTTTAAAAGGAAGCATTAAAAAAGAAATATAGAACTTAAAACTTGTGAAAGATTTTTTGAAGATGGTAAAAAAGGAAGACAGCATTAGAGTAAACTTTCAGCATTTTCTCGAAAGGGACGCTCAACTTTTTTCCCTGAGGCAAAATCTTTTTCTAATCGTTTGAGCTTTCCAGAGATAAGGGCTCTTCTCACAGAACTCAATCTATCCACGAAAAAAATTCCATCTAAATGGTCTACTTCATGTTGAAGGGCTCGAGCTAAAAGTCCCTCTGCATCTAATTCAATTAATTTCCCCTTGGTATCAAAACCTTTAAGATGGACGCAATTGAGACGTGTCACTACGCCAGAAATCCCAGGAATGGAAAGGCATCCTTCTTCTCCAGATTCAGGCTCACCACTGATTTGTAAAACGGGGTTCACAATGGCCCATCGACTTTGAGGTCCTTTCTGAAGGTCAATTACAAGCACCCGCTGGGAAATTCCAATTTGAGGTGCTGCAAGGCCAATACCACCTGCTTCTTTCATGGTTTCAACCATATCTTGGACAAGGGCTTGCAATTGGGCGTCAAAGACTTTAACTTCTTGAGCCTTAAGTCTCAAGACAGGATCTGGATAAATTTTAATTTCTCGTATCATATAGTAACCGCATTATACCAAACCTTGAGGTTTAACTGACAGGGAAATTGATAGGGGATGACGCTTGGCGGGGTGCCCCTTACTTTTGAAAAGGATACACTGTTATGTAAGGATCGTGATCAACGGTTTAGAGGGGGGATGACATCTGCTTGCGATTTTTGCTGTTAGTACGATATACTCTGAAAAGAAACTTTCCTTTTCAAAAGAAAAAATATGCCTGATGAAGTAGAAAAAAATAAAAACGTTCAAAGTTTTTATCAAAAAGCAAAAGAGGCTTTTGATAGAAACAACTTTGACTACGCACAATCACTTCTAAAAAATCTTTTGATCTCTTATCCTGATTTTCAAAAAGCGAGAAGCCTTTTGAGAGTAACTCAAATTAGGAGAATGGAGGGGAAGAAAGATTCTGGTCTAAAAGAATATTTAAATGCAGTTCTTCTTCTTCCGCTACGGTTTCGTATTATTCTTTTAATCTCTCGGGATCAGTGGACTTTAGCCATTGATGCTTTGGAAAAAATGTTTCAAGTGAATCCTTCCTCTGTTTTTGCTCTTAGGAAATTTTCAGAATGTGCGGCAGCTTTAAATTGGAATCAAGCAGCCATAGATGCTTTAGAGATTTTGAAAAAAACAATCGTTTCAGATGTTAAAACAACTAATTCACTTGCTCATTTATATGCAAAAATTAAAAATTTGGAAAAATCACGAAAGCTCTTTGAAGAGGTTTTGCGTTTGTCTCCTTCAGATCCAGTCGCTTTAAGGGGTTTAAAGGATTTGGCTGCAATGAAGACGATTGAGCAAGGAGGATGGACGGACACAACGACCTATCGTCAAAAAATTCGGGATGAATCGGGAGCGGAAATTTTAGAAAAGGGAGCCAAGCTGGTTAAAACAGAAGAAGATTTGGTTTTATTAATAGAGGATATTCGTAAAAAACTTGAAACACAGCCTGAGAATATTGCTCTCTTAAAAGAATTGGCAAAACTTCTTGAACAAAATCTGATGTGGGATGAAGCCATTGCAATTAATCAGAAGCTTTCTAAGCTTATATCTTTTGATGCAAGCATTCAGAAAAAGATTTCCGATCTTCTTATTCAAAAAATCAATTCACAAATGATGGCAGTCAAAAGTGCCCTTTCCAAGGATTCCAGCAATGTTGAACTTTTGGCGCAATTTGAAGAGCTTAAGAAAAAGAAAAAAGAAATCATTCTAATAGATTGTAAAGATAGAGTTGAGCATTTCCCGAATAATCTGCTTTATCGCTATGAGCTCGGCTATCTTTATTTTGAGTTGGGACAATGGAATGATGCAATTCAAGAATTTCAACAAGCTGTGAAAGATCCACAAAAGCGCACACGTTCTTTGTATTACTTGGGGCTTTGCTTTAAGGAAGGTAAATTTTATGATTTGGCTGAAAAACAATTCCTAAAAGTTTTGGATGAATCAGTGGATATGGACCCATTCAAAAAAGATGTGATTTATAATTTGGGTCTTGTCTATGAAGCAACAAAGCAAACAGCAAAAGCCACTGCTGAATATAAAAAGATTTTTGAGGTAGACATTGCTTTTAAGGATGTGGCTCAAAAGATTCAAAAGACGTATGAATAAGCTCCGTTAACGCACCACGCATCCCGATACGTCAGATTAATGACACGGGATCTACATCCAGTGAAATTCTCACGCTTTTTTCTTCTTTGAAATTTTCTAAGATTTTTCTAGCGCTTTCATGAATGTTTTTCCCCCGAGGATAAAAGAGAATCACTTGCCATCTGAATTTTCCTTTCAATTTTGAAAGAGGAGCTGCTTGAGGCCCTAGAATACGAGAATGAGAGGGGAGAAGAGTTTTAAATTTCTCGCTTATTTTTTTTGATATTTCAATGACTTTTGCATTTGAAGATCCATCAACCAGAAAACACATGATGCGATAGAAGGGGGGATACCCCAGTTGCTTTCTAAATCCCATTTCAGTTTCGTAAAATTTTTCATAATCATGTTGAACAGCGGCACGAATAATGGGATGCATGGGCGTAAAAGTCTGAACCAACACTTCTCCAGGTTTATTTCCTCTTCCGGCTCTTCCTGCAACTTGTGTTAGCAATTGAAACGTATGTTCTCCCATTCTAAAATCAGGAAGATTCATCGCGATATCAGCACTTAAAACTCCGACCAAAGTGACGTTAGGAAAATCCAAGCCTTTTGCAATCATCTGTGTTCCCACTAAAATTTCAATCTCTCCTTTATGAAATCGATCTAAGATTTTCCCATGGGCATCTTTTGTTCTTGTGGAGTCCGTATCCATTCTTTGAATCCGAGCTCTAGGAAAAATCTTTTCTAAATGAGTTTCGATTCTTTGTGTGCCGGCCCCCAAATGATGAAGTTTCGTTTTGCCACAATGGGGACAATTTTTAGGAACGTCTTTTTGTGAATCACATAAATGGCATATCAATTTTTCTTTTGTTTGGTGATAAGTCATGGATTGATCACATTGATGGCAATTGAGAATTTCACCACAATGAGGACAGATCACGACAGGGGCAAAGCCTCGACGATTGAGAAAGAGAATCGATTGCTCTTTTTGCTCTAATCTTTTTCCCAGTGCTTTTTGTAAACTTTTAGAAAAGCTGAAAACTCTACCTAATACTTCAACTTCTCTTCTCATATCGACAATATGTACGGGAGGAAGAGGTCGGTTCTCGATTCTTTTTTTGAGTGTGAGCAACTGATAACGTCCTTCTTGAGCATTGAAATAAGATTCTAGAGAAGGTGTGGCACTTCCAAGTAAAACAGGGATATTCTCAAATTTTCCTCTCATAATTGCTACATCACGCGCATGATAACGGGGTAACTCTTCTTGTTTGTATGATTTTTCATGCTCTTCATCCACAATGATGAGTCCTAATTGTTTGACGGGTGCAAATAATGCAGAACGAGGGCCCACTACAATTTGAGCATCGCCTTTTCGAATTCTTTCCCATTCTGTCGATCGATCCCCCTCAGACATACGGCTATGAAGAAGGGCTACAATTTTCCCAAAACGATTTTTTACGCGTTGTGCGGTTTGAGGTGTGAGAGAAATTTCAGGGACAAGAACAATGGCGCTTTTACCTTGAGAGAGGACATGAGCAATGGCCAGAAGATATAATTCTGTTTTTCCACTACCGGTAATTCCATGAATGAGAGTGGTAGAAAAAATATTTTGATCAATTGATTTAGAAATATTTCCCCATGCTATTTTTTGCTCTTCATTTAAAACATGGGGTTTTTCTAATGCAGGTTCGATGGATTCTATTTCTGAAATGGATTGGGCCTTAGAACGAAATTTGCGAATAGGGGCGGGCAAAATACTCTTGAGGACGAGGCCTAAAGGACATAAATAATAATCTGAAATCCAATGGGCAAGTTCCAGAAGCTTGGAGCTGAGAATAGGCGTTGCATCAAGAACATCAAAAATTTCTTTAACCTCTTTGACGCTAGGTTGATGGATCTTTTGAATGACATATCCAGTTTTTTGAGATTTTCCGAAGGGAGCAAGAACGCGCATGCCAGGAAATGTTTTGTCGAGGAGATGATCTGGAATCTTATAATCAAAACCATGATCGAGGGGAATTTCAAAAAAGATGTGAGCATACATAAAAACACCCTATTTCGTAGAAACAGTGATTCGTAAAATAAACTTCAAATTACTGTTTTAATTTTTCCATAATCATTTGTAAATCTCTCCACACATCTCGCTTAAACTCTGGATTTCTCAATAGATAAGCAGGATGGAAGGTGGGCATGATTTGTATGCCATTTATCTCATGAAACATGCCGCGGAGTCTACTAATGGTTTGGCTTGTTTGAAGTAAAGTTTGTGCGGCCACATTGCCAAGAGCACAAATGATTTTAGGTTTAATTCTTTCTAGTTGTTTAACTAAATAGGGGAAGCAACTTTGTATTTCATCTGGCTGGGGCGTTCGATTTTGAGGAGGTCGGCATTTAACAATGTTAGCAATATAAACCTCTTCTCTTTTCAAGTTCATGGCTTCAATCATTTTAGTTAAAAGCTGTCCTGCTTTTCCAACAAAAGGTCTTCCTTGTTTATCTTCGTCAAAACCGGGGCCTTCTCCCACAAAAACAAGAGTGGCACTTTCATTGCCTTCACCAAAAACCACTTGTGTGCGTTCTTTGCAAAGGCCGCATTGAGTACATTGGAGGACTTTCTCTCGAAATGAATCCCATGATTCTTCTTCAGTAGAAGTTATTGCATGGAGGGGAGTGCTCACTTTAGGAGTGTAGAGAACTCTTTTTTTCCCAAGCGAATGTTGTATGTCTAAATAGTCACGTATTTCAGAGAAAAGATTGTTAGGCATGAGAGATTTTCTCTTTTTGCCAATTTTCTACAAACCAAACAACCGTTTTTTCAAGCCCTTGCTGTAAGGTATGGGTGGGGTTAAATTCAAAAGCTTCTTTAGCTTTCTGAATAGAGGCTAATGAATCTCGAACATCTCCGGCACGTGCAGGTTCAAAGGTGGGTTGACAAGTGAACCCTAAAATTTTCTGAATTTCGCTTAAGAGTTCAAGCAATGAACAGGATTTTCCCCCTGCAATGTTGAATGCTTTTCCCAAAGCTTTTGAAGGGGCATCGGAGGCTTTTAAATTAGCCTGGATCACATCTTCTATAAACGTAAAGTCGCGAGTTTGCTTCCCGTCTCCATAAATAATAGGGGAACTCTTACTCATAAGTTTTGTAACAAAGCGTGGGATAACAGCTGAATAAAGAGAATTGGGATCTTGTCTAGGTCCAAACACATTAAAATAGCGCAATGAAACCGTAGGGACTCCGTAGATAGAATGAAAAATAGAACAGTAATATTCTCCAGTAAGTTTAGATAAAGCATAAGGACTTAAAGGATCTGGTTTCATCTCTTCTTTTTTGGGGAGTTCGGGTTGATCTCCATAAATAGAAGAACTAGAAGAGTAAACAAGACGTTTTACTTTTGCTTCTCGTGCCGCTAGTAGAAGAAGAAGTGTTCCTTGTACATTGGATTGATGAACCAGTAAGGGGTCTTCTACAGAACGGGTTACTGAGGGCATGGCCCCCATATGGAAAATAAAATCAATTTCTTTAACCGATTGTTGCACAGTTTTTTCGTTGGCAAGATCTCCTTCTAAAAGTTCAATCAAATTACGAACAGGAGCTAAATTTTCGTGTTTCCCCGTTGAAAAATTATCCAGAACACGGACCTGATGTCCCTTTTTTAAAAGAGCTTGAACCATATGTGAACCAATGAAACCGGCTCCGCCGGTGACCAAAGATCGAATCATAAAAGAAGGATACTGAAATTAGGATGGAAAGTACAACTATGAAAAATAAGATAAAATTTTAGTAATTAACAAGTGGGGAAATGATTAAAGCTTAACAATTTTTGCCTTGCTGGTTTTTATGCCTTTCATTGCGTTTCGTGTGTCAACAATAAGGCGAGCGTGTTTTGCAATATCGGGGTAGTTCAAGATCTTGTGATGGGTTACGATGACGACACAGTCTGCTTTTTTGAGATTTTGAGATGTGAGCGGAATTGATTTGTGTTGAGACAATCCCTCGATGGAGATTTGAGGAACATAGGGATCATGATAACTGACTTGTGCTTTTTGTTTAGACAATAGCTCCCAAATATCTAAAGCAGGAGATTCTCGGACATCATTGACATCGCTTTTATAAGCGACACCTAAAAGCAAAATTTTGGCATTATTGAGAGCTTTTCCCTCTTGATTCAAAGCTTTCGAGATAATTTCAACGACATGATGGGGCATGTGGGTATTCACTTGAGCAGCCAAATCGATGAATCGGGCTTCAAAGTTTAAGAGTCGAGCTTTCCAGGAAAGATAGATAGGATCTATGGGAAGACAATGCCCTCCAAGGCCGGGCCCTGGATAAAAAGGCATAAACCCAAAGGGTTTTGTAGCAGCTCCTTCAATGACTTCCCATACATCAATGTTCATATGATTACACATAATCGCAAGTTCATTCACAAGCCCAATGTTGACCGCTCGAAATGTATTTTCCAAAAGTTTAATCATTTCAGCGGCTTGAGTGGAAGAAACGGGAATGACTTTTTGAATGATACTTCCATAAAGCGTCATCGCCATTTCAGTACATTTAGGCGTGATTCCTCCAATAATTTTTGGAATATTTTTGGTTTGATAATGGGTATTGCCTGGATCAATTCTTTCGGGTGAAAAGGCAAGATAGAAATCTTTTCCAACTTTTCGTCCCTTTTGTTCTAAAATAGGACGAACCACTTCTTCGGTTGTTCCAGGATAAGTGGTGCTTTCCAGTACAACCAATTGACCTTTTTTGAAATTCTTACTTACTGCTTCGACACTCGCCACAATATAAGAAATATCAGGGTCTTTTGTTTTACGAAGAGGAGTGGGAACACAGATACTGAGGGCATCAATATTTTTTAGAAGAGAGAAGTCAGAAGAGGCTTTGAGCAGTCCTTTTTTTACCAGTGACCGAAGGCGGTTTGTTGGAATATCAGGAATATAGGACTTGCCTTGGTTAATGGTTTTGATCTTTTCCTCTACAAGATCTAAACCAAGAACATGAAAGCCTGCTTCGGCAAACTCGACGGCTAAAGGAAGACCCACATACCCCAAACCAATCACTGCGATATGGGCTTTGCGGGTTTTGATTTTATCTTTTAAATTCATTTCTATTTCTTATTGAACGTTTCCTCTATTTAAGAAACGATCGCTGTTTTATTGCTTGCGTAAATTTCGCCATACATTCTAAAAGAAACAATCAGCATCCAAAAAATAACAAAAGGTGTTAAAAGTCCTACCAGAGGGAAGCTCATGGCAGTTCTTGTAAAAATTCTTGAAATCATTATGGTTTCATAAAGATTGAGTCCCAATGAAGTCCGGATAACATACATAATCCCAATCAGAATCAATGAAACCGTAATATATTCAGAGGCTTTTGATTTAAGTTCGTTCAGAATTTCAAGTACTTTAAAAGAGGATATGATTTGACCGGTTTGGGCCATTTTACAAAGGGCCACAGCAATAAAAGGTCCGGCTAAGAGACTTAACAGGCCAATGACGATTTGTAATAATGAAAAAATAGAACCAATCACGGGAATACGTATGGAAAGAACGCTGACAATCCAGCTTAAAACCCATACAACTACTCCATAAGCAAGGCAAACTGCAAAAACCATCACTCCATCTTTGACAAGAACAGGCCAATCTTTCCATTCAGGAAGACTGGGAGATTGTCCACTTTGAGCCCCTTTGAGAATATGATAGGCGTACCCTAGAGGTGCGAGAAAGGCAATTAAAAGCAGAAGAAAAAGCAAATAAGTTAGGACTTGTATAAAACCATTTTCTCCTATCAAAAAACCACAAGCCAATGGTAAAAGACTAACAAGAGAGAGACCCCCCCCAATTAAAAACTTTGTGACCCAGTTTGAATCTTTAAATGGAAAACTCAAAGTGGATTGAATGTTCACAAAACCTCCTTTTCGTAAGTTGGTCCATATTCAATATTAATTGTAAGGGGCTCTTCAAGGTACGTCAATCGAAACCTATTCTCAAGAAGAGACTAACAAACTAAATAAGCAGGGATTGTTTCACCATGAGAAACAAAATTTTTTATAAAAATCTATACATAATTTATTTCTCATGAGTATAATGTGACCTCATTTTGATTTAGTTTGTCAGAAATTTTTTATCAACTTCAATATATAGAAAGAGGGTATTTGTGAATAAAATTTTGATTATACATGGACGTGAAATTATAGATTCCAGAGGAAATCCAACTTTAGAAGTAGATGTTGTTTTAGAAAATGGTCAAATGGGGCGTGCCTCTGTTCCCTCGGGAGCTTCTACCGGAGAGCATGAAGCCATTGAGCTTCGAGATGGTGATAAATCTCGCTTTCGTGGTAAAGGAGTGAGCAAGGCTGTTGCCCATGTGAATGAAATCATTGCTCCTAAAGTTCTTGGAATGGATGTCACCGATCAAATTGGTATTGATGAGACGATGTTGGATTTAGATGGTACAGAAAATAAATCGAAGCTCGGAGCCAATGCTATTTTGGGTGTGAGTTTAGCGTGTGCGAAGGCGGCAAGTTATACTTTGGAATTACCTCTTTTTCAATACATTGGTGGCATCAATGCAAGACTTTTGCCTGTTCCATTTATGAATATTATTAATGGAGGTATGCATGCTGACAATAATTTGGATCTTCAAGAGTTTATGATTGTTCCACGAGGGGCATCTTCTTTTTCAGAAGCGCTGCGATGGGGGGTTGAGACTTTTCATAATTTAAAAGATATTCTTCATAGCCGGGGTTTGGCGACTTCTGTCGGAGATGAGGGAGGTTTTGCTCCAAATCTTGCTTCTAATGAAGAAGCCATACAATTGATTTTGGAAGCGATTGAGAAAAGTGGCTATGCGCCTGGACGAGATATTGCGATTGCATTAGATGCAGCTTCAAGCTCGTTCTTTCAATTCAGAACACGAAAATATAGTTTAAAAGGACAAAAAGCTGAATGGGGCGTGGATGAGATGATCGATTTCTACAGCCGTTTGGTCGATCAATATCCTATCGTTTCCATTGAAGATGGTTTGGCTGAAGATGATTGGGAAGGTTGGAAAAAATTGACAGAAGCTTTGGGAGATAGGGTGCAATTGGTGGGAGATGATCTTTTTGTGACCAATACACAGCGTTTAGATAAAGGAATTGGACTTGGCGTAGCCAATTCCATTCTGATTAAATTGAATCAGATTGGAACGTTGACAGAAACGATGAATGCAATTGAAATGGCCAAAGAAGCAGGTTATACGGCGATGATCAGTCATCGCTCTGGAGAAACAGAAGACGCGACCATTGCAGATTTAGCGGTTGCAACCAATTCAGGACAAATCAAAACAGGCTCTGTTTCCAGAACGGACCGTGTAGCTAAATACAATCAGCTTTTGAGAATTGAAGAAACACTTTCTGGGCGTGCTCTTTTTGGTGGGAAGATATAAAGACAGTTTGCCGGTTGGCTGTTTACCGAATAACAGGTTAACCGGATCATTGGGTAACCATTAAGGTTTTCATGAAGAAAGATGGTTGGAAGAACATTGTTTTTGGGGCGATCATTCTTGCTCTTCTGATTTATGTTTTCTCTCCCAATTTCTTGAGATTGACCAAAGTCTATCAACAGATTCAAGTCCTGGAAGATGAAATTGAAAGTTTGCAAACTCAAAATCAAAATCTTCAAGAAGAAATTGGAAAACTTAAATCAGATCCTCTCTATGTTGAAAAGGTAGCTCGAGAAGAATTAGGAATGGCCAAGCCAAAAGAGATTATCTATAAATTTGAAGATCTTGAAAAAAACAGAAGTTAAATATTGACGGAGGTTTTTGTACTGACCTGTCTTCCGGGGTTTTGAAGAAAAGAAGTCCCAACCTGTTTTATGACAGAAGTATTCATGTGTTGATTCTTAAGTTCTCTTTTTACTCCTGCAATCAAAGCTTCTACTACTTCTTGAACCACTAAGTCTGGCACTCCATCTGGATGAATAGACTTGATTCTCATATCACAGGGTTCATTGACATAATCGACCACGATAAATTTATTGTCCTCATCAATGGCAATTTCTGAAGAAAAGAAATTAAGCTGTGCAACTTCAGAGATGGTCTTCATGATGGTTTTAAATTTTGAAAGGCGATAAAGATTATTTTCTTCAAGGGTTATCACTTCATAAAGATGCGTTTGATCATCCCACCAACATGAAATAACTTTTCCACATACATAGTAAGATCGAAACCAAGCTCTGCGCATTCCTAAATTGCGAGGAATGATTTTGCGTTGAAGCAAATACTTGTCCTGACGATATTCTTTACGAGCCTCAATAATATCCAAAAGATTTTCCGCCCCCATCACAACTCCTAAACCCCCGGCGCCACAGGCAGGTTTGATGATAAAGGGACGTCCGAGATTTTCAAGTTCGCTAAAGCGAAGTTCAGGATCTTTGTCATAAGAAGAGAGGATGACAGTGAAAGGGACTTCAAGTCCTTTGGTTAGAAATTCTAGATGCATCGTTGCTTTATCACGGGATCTTTCAACATCGCTTGCATGATTGATAATCCAGGTCCCCTTAGCACGTAATTTTTCTACGACAGGATTGAAATATTCTAAGGTGTCTCCGGCTCGATCTAAGAAAGTTCGAAATGAAAGAGAACCTTCATCAATACGTTTTTTAATGGTTTCAAAATTTTTGGGGTGTAGGGTGAGATAAGAGAGAGAATGTTTTTCACATGCGAGTGTCAGGTTTTTGATGAAATCCTGATCATACTCCCATTCCCAAGCAATGCCAAAATCGATTGTTTCTAAAAATGGACGTTCATTCATAAAGCGAACCATTATACGATTTCAAGAATGATTGTAGAGAAAAATCTAATCAAACTTATCTCAATGCGCTTTTGAGCTTAGGTTTGGAAGATTTAGTACTGGAAGAGGGTTTGAGGGCCTCAACACTGAGAGGAAGTGTGAGTTGAACAGGGAGGTGAGTATCCATTTTAGACTTTTTCTTCTGAACTCCGACTTCAAGTGGGTCGTGGTATTCAAAAATCTTGTTTTCATAATTTCTTAAGATGGTTTTATCTCGGATTTTTGAAATGAGATAATTAGGTGCAACAGGGATTTTGCCACCCCCCCCAGGTGCATCTACCACGAATGTTGGAATAGCGTAGCCCGTGGTGTGGCCTCTCATTTTCTCAATGATTTTGACGCCCACATCCACGCTGGTTCTAAAATGTTCTGTTCCGAAAATAGGATCGCATTGATAAAGATAATACGGTTTCACGCGGACTTTCAAAAGTTCATGACAAAGTTTGGTGACAATCTCGGGCTGATCATTCACTCCTTTTAAGAGAACGGTTTGGCTGCCTAAAGGAATGCCGCCATCTACAAGCATTTGAAGGGCTTTGCTAGATTCTTCAGAAATTTCTTTGGGATGATTGATGTGAATGCTCATCATGAATGGATGATATTTTTTCAAAACTGAAACTAGATTAGGAGTGACACGTTGTGGAATAAAAATAGGAGCTCTTGTTCCAATGCGCAAAATTTCAAGATGTTTGATCTTTCTGAGCCGACCTAGAAGTTGATCAATTCTCTCATCAGATTGAATCAGAGGATCTCCTCCCGAAATCAGAACGTCTCGCACTTGAGGTGTTTTTTCTAAATATTCACAAATTTTATTGAGCTTCTCAGTTGAAAGTCCGACTTCACCTGTTCCTACAATCCTTTTTCTCGTACAGTATCGGCAATAAGAAAGGCAACGGTCTGTGGCAATTAAAAGGACTCGATCAGGATAGCGATGAACCAGATTGGGGACAGGGGTGTGAGAATCTTCTCCACAAGGATCTTGCATATCAAAAACGGCATCATAAGATTCTTCTACGCGACAAATAACTTGGCGGCGTATCGGACAATTGGGGTCATCAGGATCCATCAGTGAAACAAAGTAGGGAGGAATGGCGAGAGGAAGATTTTTTTGATCAGAAGCCCATGCAATTCCTTTTTCTTCTTCCTTAGAAAGATGAATAAAGTTTTTGAGCTCTTTGGCAGTTGTAAAACGAGAACGCATTTGCCAATGCCAATCTGCCCATTGTTCCTGCGTGGCATCAAGCGATTTAAGGATTTTATCCTTCAATCAATTCCCCCTTTTTCTTTATTCTACCGCTAATTGATTATTCTCTCAACGGAAAATGTTTAATTCTTCGCTTCTTTTTCGCGCGCCGAAATTCTTTTCCCAAAAACAACCAAATCATCCCCCGCGTTGTAATAATCTGGAATGGTAGAAATAATTTTGTAGTCTTGCTGAGTATAAAATCGTCGCGTGGATGCATATTCTGTTCGAGAGGATGTTTCAGCAAGTATCCAACGAGCATTTAATTTTTGAAGTTGTTCTTCCAGTGCTCTCATGAGAAAACTTGCAATCCCTCTTTTTTGATGGAGTGGATCAGTGGCAACCCAATAAAGATCATAGGTCCCTTTTGTTAAAGAAGCTTCCCCATAACAAAGAAATCCAATGACTTTTTCTGATGCGTCTTCTGCGCAGATGAAAATATATTCCTCTGCTTTGGCTCCAACTTTAATATAAATATCGAACAAAGAAAGAGCACATTCCACCTCTGTGGAGTTAAAAACACCCACAGATTCTAAAATGGAGTGAATTTTTTGTCGGTCAGGAAGAATGGCGTTTCGAACTTTGCAGGGCAGAACTTCTTGCAAGCCCGAGATGAGCGATTTTTCGGATAAGGTTTGCATAATTTATTTTATTTTGTTTTGCTGCGAGCACCATACCTGATCCGTCAGAGATACAGGGATTGGGATTGATATCAATCACATAAGGGATCTCGCTTTTTCCAAAGCGAAAGTCAATTCTTGCGTAATCCCTCATATTAAAGATTCTGAAACATTCTTGAGCTAAGCACAAGATTTTATTTTCAATAGAGCTAGAAAGTCGTTTGACAGAAGTGGATAGCGTTGCTTGATAATCGGAACTAGATTGTTTCCATTTAGATTTGAAACTGAGAATTTTTACAGCAGAAGAAGAGGAAAACTCGATTTCTCTCATCTGAATAAAGTCAAAAGGATCATTTCCTAAAATAGAAACATTAAATTCTCGCCCATCGATGTATTCTTCGACAATCGCAGGTTGATGAAAAACTTTATGAACCATCGTGGTTTTATTTTTGAGCTCTTGCATATTTGAAACAACAGAATCTTCTTCAATTCCAAAACTCCCATCTTCATGAATAGGTTTTACGATGAGAGGAAATCCTAATCCATTTTTTGAGATCTTATCGCCGGGTTTTATGACAAGATATTGAGGCGTAGGGATGTGATGTGTGTTTAAAATAGCTTTCGTTAAAGCTTTGTTATGGCAGAGTGCTAGCGCAAGGGGTCCTGAACCTGTAAAAGGTAAATTAAAAAGTTCTAAGACAGAGGCTACGTGAATTTCTGAAGAGCTGTTTTCTCCTAACCCCTCACACAAATTGAAAACAAGATCCGGCTTGAAATCGATCAAATATTGAATTTTTTCCATGAGTGGAAAACGAAGACCTAATATTTCTGTTTTGAACCCATCTTTACTCAGAATCTCTTGAATTCTTTGTACATCTTTAAGAATGTCTAGTGAGGCCTTGATCTCGGTATCTTGCTGAGAATCAGGGGTGGCATCATAGATAATGACGATTTTCTCTGGGGCTTTTTTATCACGCATGGAGGACTCTCTGAGGTTGCAAATGATAACGTTTCAGTGCAGACTCCAAAACTTTGAGAATCATTTGCGTGTAGCTGAGTCCTGCAGCTCGAGCTGCTTTTGGAAAACATGAGTTCTGAAGAGGATCTGGCAAAATGCCGGGCAAGGGATTTAGTTCTAAAATATGGGGTGTTCCTTTAGAGTCTAGGCGAATATCAATACGGCACCAGTCTCTACACCGAAGAGCTTTAAAAGCCTCTTTTGCTATTTTTTCAATTTGTAGTTTTAATGGGTTATCAATCAAAGCAGGGCATTGAAAAATTTCTAAAGGTTTTTCTGGAACATCCCAAATCCATTTGGCTTCGTAGGAATAAATGGGCTTAGCTTGAGAGGGAAGAACATCCAGTCTAACTTCGACAATAGGAAGCACGGTTAGATTTTCTTCGTTGCCTAAAAGT
>JAYRIK010000152.1:0-2637 GCA_041906865.1 Candidatus Auribacterota bacterium | reverse complement strand
CTTTTCTACCTTTCATATTCATGGCCATTTATCTGATTTACACCATTGGAGCACTGAAAGCATGTATCCATGCTTCGTCTCAGGTGATGGAATGATCCTACCACCTCCTTGTTCGCCAGAGGCGAACCTCGAAGAAGTTGTTCGCTTTGCGAACTCAAGGAGGTGGTAGGATGAAACTTGTTTTCATGGGGACTCCCCCTTTTGCAGCCCAAACTTTAGAACAACTTCTAAAAAACTATTCCTTTGAAGCCGTGGTCACTCAACCCGATCGACCCCAAGGGCGAGGACTTGTTTTAACTCCCTCTCCCGTGAAAAAGCTAGCTCAAACACAAGGCATTGAAATTTTACAGCCTGAAAAAACCAAAGACCCTCATTTTGTAAATCGCATAAAAGAAATTTCTCCTGATCTTATTGTCGTTGTAGCGTACGGAGGACTTTTAAGAAAAGATATTATTGCCATTCCCCGCTTAGGCTGTATCAATTTGCATTCTTCACTGCTTCCTAAGTACCGAGGTGCTACCCCTGTACAATGGGCTCTCATGAATGGAGAAACAGAAACGGGTTGGACCACTTTTTACATCGATGAAGGATTGGATTCTGGAGACATGATTCTCCAAAAAAAAATAAATATTGATCCCAATGAAGATGCCTCAACTTTGTTTGAGAAAATGTCTGTCCCCGGAATGATTCTTCTTTCGGAAACCATTGATCAAGTCATTCAAGGCAAAGCCCCCCGCATCAAGCAAAATTCTAATGAGGCTACTTCTGCTCCTCGTCTTAAAAAAGAGAATGGTCTCATTAATTGGAAAGAACCTGCTTCCAAAATTTGTAATTACATTCGAGGACTCATCCCATGGCCTATGGCCTATACATTCATTGAATGGAAAGGCAAACAGCTCGAACTTAAAATCTTTAAAGCCTATTCACATGAGAATATGGCTTCTCCAGGAGAAATTTTTAAAATTGACTCTGAAGGGATATGGGTTGGAACAGGGAAAGGAAGTTTGACCATTCAAGAATTACAGCTGGAAGGGTCTCGAAAAATGAATGTGCAAGATTTTCTAAGAGGGCATTCTCTTCCAGTGGGAATAAAATTAAAGTCATTGCGAATCACCAATGATTAATCAAAAAAAGAAAAAATCTCAAACAATTCCTACTCACTCACAAAATGCAACTCCCTCTGCGATGTCTGCTCGCCAAATTGCTTTTCAGGCTTTACAAGCATGGGGAATGAAAGAACGCTCTCTTCAAGATACGCTTGATGAGTTACTCACTGAAAAAATTCTTGAAGTTGAAAGAGGACTGGCAAAAGAACTCAGCTTTGGAGTGATGCGACGAAAACTAACCTTAGATGAAATCATTCGCCAATATGCTCAAAAATCCTTACAAAAAACTTTAACATCGACATTGAACATTCTCCGACTCGGGATTTATCAGCTGCTTTATCTCTCCAGAATCCCAGAACATGCAGCTGTCAATGAATCTGTTAATTTAGCCAAAAAATTCGCCCCCTCATCTGCCTCTTTCGTCAACGCCCTCTTGAGAAATTTCCTAAGAAAAAACAAAAAAATCCAATGGCCACAAAATGACCCCATCAAAACTCTTTCACTCCAAGCTTCCTACCCCCTTGAACTTGTCAAACGATGGACAGAACTCTGGGGACTTGAAGAAGCAGAAAATCTTTGTGAAATTGGAAATACTCCCCTTTCTTTGAGCCTTCGAGTTAACACACTTCTCAACACACGTGAAAAGCTCATTCAAAAATTACAAGAAGAGGGTATTGAATGTATCGCTTCTCCACTTCATGCTTTGTCTATTCATATCATCAAAGGGACTCATCTGTTTGAAACAAAATCTTTCCAAAAAGGTTTTTTTCAAGTTCAAGATGAGAGCATGCTTCAAGCGATAGATGCCATGGAATTAAACCCACAAATGAAAGTTCTAGATTTATGTAGCGCTCCTGGGACAAAGGCAACAGCCATCGCAGAACGCATGGAAGATAAAGGATTTGTTATTGCAGTGGATCAAAATCACAAACGCCTTAAAAAAATATTCGAGAATTTAAAAAGATTGAATATTCACTGCGTTCAGCCCATGGTCAGTGACGCAAGAAAAATAAGCTCTACTCTAAAAACAACATTTGATCGTATTTTAATTGATGCCCCCTGCTCCAACACAGGGGTTTTGAATAAACGCCCTGAAGCCCGGTGGAGATTTTCTCTGAAAGATCTTCAACGATTATGCACCTTGCAAGGGGAGATTCTTGAATCTGCCCTTCCCCTACTCAACCCCGAAGGGGTTTTGGTCTACAGCACTTGCAGCATAGATCCCATAGAAAATGAAAAAGTTATTGAACATGTATTAGGGAAAAATCCTAAGTTCAAGAAAATTGAAGAAAAAACAATTTTCCCTTCATTAACTCATGGAGGGGGATATTGGACTAAGTTGAAAATGAAAAACCCTCTCCCATCTTAAGATAAGAGAGGGTTCGAAAACTTCTTCCTAACAACTTATTTTACTTGATCGTCTTTTGATCTAGAACAACATCCTGCTCTGACTTTTGTACAACTTGGACATCATCAGAGATTTTCATGACATCCGGTGCTGGATCAGGTTGTAAGTTTGGATCAACAAATT
>JAYRIK010000151.1:0-4086 GCA_041906865.1 Candidatus Auribacterota bacterium | reverse complement strand
ATAAATTCCACTGGTAATAGGATTATAATGGAAAATAAGCCTGTTTTTAGGGTTTCATTAAAATCACCTAGATTAAAGTGCAGATTATCATCAACGAATTGTGCTTCTGATCAACTCATGTAATGTGGAGATAAAGCGTTCGGTATCAACAGGTTCTGAGGGGCTGTGTCGAGAAATGGATCTAAAGCCACTTCTTTCTTGTTCATAGATCTGGATAGAAAATTTTAGTTTTGAGCAGCATGTTAAAAACTTTGTGTCTATTATGCCACCAGTTCGAGCATCTCTTTGGTTATTGCAGGCATCACCAGGGTTTTGATAATGATTCCAAGATGCTGTCTAACGATAATCGAGTTCTCTTGTAAAAGCTTTTGCATAATCGTCACAGGAAATCCGAAAGAGCCAGCTTAATTCCATCTGTTTACAACTGTCAAAACTTGAGGGTAATAGTTAGAACTCTGTTGAAGGTGCATCACTCCATAGCTTTATCTACTTGTTTTTGAGTAAAACCAAAGGATGTTGGATTCTCTCCATTCGACATTATATCCCAAATTACTATCATATCGGCGTCACTTAAACCAGGAGTACCGCTTATTGTCCTGGGACCATGTGACGCATACGTCCCTCCTGATGAATAGCCAGGATATGGAGCCATTGAGTATGGAATAGAGCCCGCGCCAGGAAAAGTAGTAGAAGGTTCTACCTTTGTCGGTGTAGCGGTCATACACCTTGCTTCTCTAGCCATTTCTCTTTCTCTAGCTCGACAATATGAGGATAGCTCCGGACTAGTCAGACTAGTAAAGTCAGAAACGGGCCTTATTTTGGTATAAGTTCTGCCTTCAGAAGCTGCGAACGAGGCCGCGTTTCTCCTGTGCTGGCATTTGGAGCACATCATGCATCGGCAATCCTCTTGGTCATACCATCCGGAAGCATTACATTTGCTGAATTGCGGCATTATTACTAATGCTAGCCACACAATGCTTGATATCCGAAGAAATTTTTTATACATGGTGCTCACCATTTTTGTTTTCAAGTCTTTACTTCAAGGTATTTAAAAAATTTATCTCAATAAAAAATAAACTAAAAGTTGAAAAAATCAGATATGCGCTCTTACACGTCACAAGTAACGTTCTAAAAAATCCCTAAAATAAGATCACCCTGCCAACCATTTTCCAATTTTCAGAAAAGGGTTATTTTTTCTAAAAACCTGTTTTCGTCTAACCATCCATTTTTGAGAATTATGAGATTTTGGCAGGGTCATAAAAGAATAAGGTTATGCAGAAATCCTGCATACGCAATATGCAAACTAAAAGTTTGCGTTGATTACCTATGAAATAACGGCTTTCAATCACAATCAACCAAAAAGGTTACTATAACGATTTTTTAGCAATTTCGTTTCTGAGATTTAAGGTGGCTGATTGTTGGGGTGAAACGGCTCAGTGAGTGCTATTTATTTTTTCTTTCGACTAACGAAAACATCTGGTTTCCAACGTTCTTCAATCGCAGTTTTGATCATTGCTTTTGGATTTTTGACATGCCCGCGACTTACCTGAAGGTCGACAGACTTGATAGCGTTGTTTATCTCTTCTTCAGTTCCTTGATCTGTAAGCTTTTTGGCAGTTTGTCTGGAAAACCCATACTCTACGATTTTGTCAATTAAGGCGTTTCTAAAGCGTAACTCTTTTCTGATAATTTCGGCTTTTTCTTTTTGGGCTTTTTCAAAGTGAGTTTTCTTTTTGATTGTCCATTTTAAGGATATAATTTTACGAGCTTCTTTTACCTCTATGTAGTCAATTTCGTATTCAGTCTTGCTATTAATCTCTATTTTAGCACGTTCTATAACTTTAAGTTTTAAGTCGAAATAATTTTTATATTTTCCTTTTTGAATTCCGCAGTAAGTTCTTAGATCAGTAAGTTTAATTTCTCTTTCTCCAACGTTGATGTATTGTAAAAGAATTTCAAATATTCTGATAGCGTGTACGCTTTTTAGCTTCAATGTGTCAGCTATGTTAATTTTCGTAAAATGACTTTTTAACTGTAAAAGATACGGTTTCAAGTCTGGATCAAACTTTAGAACAATGGAGCCTTGTTTTGTTTGATATCTAGCAGAGCTTAGCCATGATACTTGAAGCCATTCTTGTTTTTCTGGTTCATAGATATCTAGAATTCGCCGCATTAGATTTCTTGTTATCAAACGTAATTTTGAATATTGGCTATCAACCTCAACACCAATCATTTGTGCAAATTCTGTAATATCCATTTGGTGTGGTTTAAAATCTTCATCATTAGGATTTATCTTAGTTAAAAGCCACAAAATGATTTGAGATTCTTGTAAGCTTAACCGGTATCGAGCTTCTACAAGAGAATTGCTTTTTACGATGAATTTAACAGGCTGAGTTTCTTTTTTCATGATACTGTTACGTCTTTATTCGAATAGGAAATTCTAGGATAGATTTAAAAAAATTATTACAAAAAGACTCTTTGCGTCAAGTCGTTTTTAACACCCAAAAAGTCGTTTTTAACACCCAAAAAGTCGTTTTTAACACCCAAAAAGTCGTTTTTCGTCATCACGGAGTCAATCAGGATAAGGCGCCAGAAGGTGCCTAAAATACTTAAAACCTTTAAAAGGTTTAAAACAAGCAAAGGAAAATGATAAAAATAGAATTTTTCAGTGGACAAGGAATTTCATAATCTGAAAAAACTTCGTTTTTAAGTTTTTACATCCTAAGGGGCTTTGCCCCTCGCGCAGACCTTCGGTCTTTGCTACCCCCTTGCTCGGCAAAATAAGAAAATGCGATCCAGGAAGCGCAAAGATACCCTTAACCGTTAATTCGACAACCTAGGGTTGTTTTCTAAGCATTCTGGAAACGATAAGTTTAAGCGTACAGCGTCTATTCGTAAATTTCTTTCCTGTGCCCTACTTCGAGAACCAAGACCACCAGACGATCCTCTTGAAACTTACAAATAATCCGGTAATCTTCTACTCGATAACGCCATAGACCTGCTTTGTCACCCTTCAGTTCCTTGCCAAAAGACGTGGGATTGTCCATGACTCTCTCTCGAAGATAACGGATAATTTTCTTTTGGATGGGGAAATCTAGAGAACTGAATTGTTTGTCTGCTTTTTTCTCAAACTCAATCTGCCAGGCCATACTTAGCCTCTATTTCCGCAAGCGTATAGGTTTCTTCAATGTTTTCGGAAAGCTCTGCGGCCAAGTTATAATCTTCCAGATCTTCCAGTAATTCCAAAATAGCCTTTCGGATGTAATAATCCTTCGTTTTGCCGGTCTTACTGGCTAAAACCTCTAATCTCTCTTCCAAGTTTTTGGAAATGTCTACAGACAGCATCGTTTTTCTCCTTTTTCGACTAGATATTTTAGCTCATTTTTCCTTTTGCAAATATTAAAAACGGTTCTGTTTCAAAACCTAAGAAAACAGCGATTTTTAGAAACGTTGCTTGCAACGTATAAGCGCGCATATTTCGATTTTTTCAAAATCTCCATATGAAAATTTTTTGGTTTTTTATTTTCCGTGGAGAGGAGATTCGTGGGGCAAAAAAAAATTCAGAAAATTATTTTCCGATGTTTTAATTTTTTCTGGATTTGGTATTTTGAACTTGATCCTAAGCAATTTTCAGAAAACCAATTCGTACCCAGGGGGGCTATGAGCATCCGATGACTTCGCCTAACCTTCAGCTTGTCCACGCTATCTTTTCCAATGATTCTTCCAGGATTCGAGATCTGGTTGAGCAAGGGGAGGTGGATGTGAACGATAAAGGTTTTTTTAGTTTTCCTCCTCTCCTCAGAGCGGCTCTGTATGGCAAAACGGAAGCTTTGAAGATTTTGCTAGAGGTTGGAGCGGATAGAAACGTTCGGGATAGTCAGGGAAGAACCGCTCTAGAACTTGCCAAAAAATACAATCATCCCCAAATTGTCGAGATTCTTTTCCAACAAGGGTGATTTTACATCTGAGGTTTCCCTAACGCTCAAACATATCGATTGCTGCGTCAGAAGTGGGGTCTACAGCGCGAAGAGGGGGGGGGGGGGTATAAAATACAATGGAAATAGGATAATAATGGAAAAAAAGCCT
>JAYRIK010000150.1:0-1912 GCA_041906865.1 Candidatus Auribacterota bacterium | reverse complement strand
CGGTTTCTTCTTTTGCTTCTCTGAAGGCCGCTTCTTCGGGAGTTTCATTTTTGTCTACAAGTCCTCTTGGCAGCTCAATTTCCCAGGATCGAGTAGCGTGTCTAAAGTTGCAGTTTAATACGATTTCTCCATTAGGTAGAATCGACATGATCGCGATAGCCGGAGTCCGAGATAAAGATCCGACCCATAAAATTCTTCCGTAAACCCCTTCTTTTCCGTTAGGAAAAAGGCAGGCATCATTTACCCAAATAAAATAAGCATCTTTTTTTAAAACCCCTACATCGCGTCCCATTTTTCTTTCAATTTCAGCCATTTTCTCCGGATCTAAAAGAACCTCAATTTCTCCTTTTGAGGCGTTGCCCAACGGATGAACAAGTCGAGGATATTCTTTGGCAAGAGCAAGATATTCGTTACGGGAGGTTTCAGAACTTTCGGCTAAGTAGGTCGCTGCGCATAGATACGATAGCAATAAGAAAAAACAGGTGGCATTCATGAAAAAATTGTTTGTTGAATGGAAGAAAAGGCATCGTATCGTAAAAAAAGACTTTTGTGCAATATAAGAGATCTTTCATGATCGATCTAAAGATAAAGATTGGTTTTACTGCAAACAGGTGACTTATGTTAAAAAAATGGCTCATTCCTATCTTAATGTTTTCTATTCAAGTATTCGCTTCAGAGTTGGATTTTATTATACCTCCAGAAATAAAAAATGATGATTTTTACTTTGCAATCTATCGCATTGCTAAAAACGAGCCCGTTAAAACAATATTAGAAATCGGCTCTTCTAGTGGAGAAGGAAGTACTGAGGCTTTTGTCAGAGGTATTTTTGAAAACCCCGAGAAACCTTCTTTATTTTGTATGGAATTATCAGCTCCTCGTTTTCAAGCATTACAAAATCGTTATAGGGATAATTCCCAGGTTGTTTGCTATAATGTTTCATCGATCCCTTTGGAGCTATTTCCTTCAGAAACAGATGTTCTTGATTTTATGAGAACCAAAAGATCCAATCTTAGCGGTCTTCCCGAAGATTTAATTATTGGATGGCTAAGGCAGGATATAGAATATGTAACATCGGCAAAGGTTCCTACGAATGGAATAGAAATGATTAAAAATGATCGGGGCTTAGAGTGTTTTGATGTTGTCTTAATCGATGGATCGGAGTTTACTGGTTTTCAAGAGCTTAATTTAGTTTATGGGGCTAAATTTATTCTTCTTGATGATATATGCTGCTTTAAAAACTATTATAGTTTTCAAAAGTTATCCGCAGATTCTTCGTATGAATTAATTGAAAAAAACGAAAGTCTTCGAAATGGTTATGCTATTTTTAAAAAGCGTTAATATGTGATTTGTTGATGATTCAATCAATTTATTTCTTGTTTTAGATTGTTGTTTTTTAATTTCATTAAATCTGCTTTTTTAGTATAAAATTCCTGATTTTTATTTTTCATTTTTCAGGCCAATGAGTAACATTTCCCAATTTTCTAGCAGATTTGACGATTTTTTTAATCGTTATTATAAACATTCAGATTTTCAAAGAACGGATCAGAAAGAAGATTTCTCGAACGGTTCAGGGCAGGATTCGTTCTCAAAATCTCATCAGGATCCTATCAATATTGATCATGTTTTGACTTTATTAAAAGAATCTCCTCAAGGCTTCTCTACTTTACAGGAAATAAGAAGGTTAGGAAGAGGGCCTGCAGGTTCTGAAAGGAACCATGAAAAGATTCAACATAATTATGAATGGATTGGTCTGTGGGAAGAATCTATCAAGGGAAATAGTACCAGATTTCTTGCTTCTTGGATTGGGGAAAAGACAAGGGCGGATCATCAAAGCCTTAAGCAAGATTTAGATGCGTACATTGAACAACAAAGTCTTTATGCTGATGAATTTTTGTATTATATAAGCGCGCGT
>JAYRIK010000149.1:0-10324 GCA_041906865.1 Candidatus Auribacterota bacterium | reverse complement strand
TTCGCCTTCTCAGCTTATGCAATCATTGCTGCTTGGCTAGGGGCACGACAAACAAGATTTTCTCTTATACAGAGTGCACGACACTCTGTTTTTATGGTTTGGATTTTTGTGACTCTAGCTGTCATTGCGCTTTGGGCAGAACTCTTGAACGATAATTTTCATCTCCAATATGTTGCCCAATTTTCAAATTCAAGCATGTCCCCATTTTACAAACTAGCAGCCCTCTGGGGCGGGCAAGAAGGTTCTCTTCTTTTTTGGTCTTGGATTCTTACAAGTTTCAGCGCTCTCATTATTTTTCAAAATAAAAACCGTCATATCGGTTTAATCCCCTGGATCATCATTATCTTAATGAGTACTTCTTTTTTCTTTCTTCTGCTTAACACAGTGGTAGCTAATCCTTTTAAAGAATTAGTCGTAGATCATGGTCAGGGACATATTTATCCTTATCAACCCGATGATGGAAAAGGGCTTAATCCCCTTCTCCAATACTTTGCCATGCTGATTCATCCGCCTATTCTTTATTTAGGATACATCGGGACAATCGCTCCTTTCTCATTTGCCATGGCAGCTCTTATCACTAAAAACAAAAGTACGGAATGGATTCGCACCACTCGCAAATGGGCTATTGTGAGTTGGGCCCTTCTTGGAACAGGAATTCTTTTAGGAGCCAAATGGGCTTATGTAGAACTTGGATGGGGTGGATACTGGGCTTGGGATCCCGTTGAAAATGCATCACTCATGCCATGGCTCACAGCCACAGCCTTCTTACACTCTTGTCTTATCCAAGAAAAAAAGGGCATGCTCAAGATTTGGAATATGATTCTTATTACCCTCACATTCATTCTTTCTATCTTTGGAACATTTTTGACAAGAAGTGGCGTTGTCAGCTCTGTACATTCGTTTGCTCGCTCTGCTATTGGCCCCTATTTTATTGTTTTCCTCAGCATCGCTGTCATCTTCTGTTTTATAATTATTTCTAGAAGAGTCTCTTTTCTAAAATCTGAAAATACTCTTGAATCTGTTTTATCTAGAGAAGCAGGATTTTTACTCAATAATTGGATACTGCTTGCAGCATGCTTTGCTGTCCTTTGGGGAACCGTATTCCCCATTATCTCTGAAGCTATTCAAGGTCAGAAAATCACCGTTGGGGCTCCTTTTTTTAACAAGGTCAATATCCCTATCGGCATCATTCTGCTTTTTCTCACAGGCGTAGGACCTCTTTTGGCTTGGCGTAAAACATCTTGGGAGAGTCTCAAAAAGAATTTTTCTTTTCCGATTATTCTTTCAATGATTTTGGGTGCAGTTATTTGGTTTATAGGCATTCACCACTTATATGCATGGACTTGTTTTACTCTTTCATTTTTTGTCATACTCACTGTTTTTCTTGAATTTTATCGTGGGACTTTGGCAAGAGTTCGTTCCACAAAAGAGAATCCTTTAAAGGCCTTGATCAATCTTACACGTAAAAATGCACGTCGCTATGGAGGCTATGTTATTCATTTAGGGATTGTCATGATATTTGTGGGAGTAGGTGGAAATGCCTTTAATCAAGAAATTAAAAGTGAACTAGGCACAGGTGAAAAACTTTTAATTAAAAATTATGAAATCGTCAGCCAAGGAATCACTCAAGAAGACAATAAAAACTATATTTCATCTATCGTTGGACTGGATCTATTTCACAATCATCAATTCATTAAAAAACTTGGAGCTGAAAAACGCTTTTATAAAGCAAGCGAACAACCCACCTCCGAAGTCGCTATTTATTCCAATCTTCTAGAAGATGTCTATGTCGTTTTTGCAGGGCTTTCAGAAGATGAAAAAAAAGCCATCATTCAAGTTTATGTCAATCCATTGGTTCAATGGGTGTGGATTGGTGGAATGGTGATTATGTTTGGGGTTTTTATTCTGCTTTTTCTGGAGAAGAAAAATTGAAAAGTCCACAGTCCATCGTCCATAAATTACTCACAATATTTCCCATCATCATGTTCGTCTATCAAATAGCATTTGCTAATTCTGCTCAAGCAGAACTCAAAGATGCAAATCAGATTAAAACATTTAACACCATCTCCCAAAAACTTGTCTGCCAATGTAGCTGTCTCATGATTCTTTCCGTTTGTAACCATGAAAATTGTCCATCAGCCCTACCCATGAGAAAAGAAATTGAAGAGAAGATTCAACAAGGGCAAGGTGTAGATGCGATTATCGATGGGTTTGTCAAAACTTATGGACTCAAAGTTCTTTCAGCTCCTCCATCTAAAGGATTTCATTTGACCGCCTGGATTATGCCAGGCCTCATATTAGTCGTTGGACTGATTACTGTCATCATTCTATTAAAATCTCTTCGTAAAAAAGCTATTTTAAAAAATAATACCCCAGTTCTTAATCAAAACTTGGACCATCAGATCGAAAAAGAATTAGAGGAATTTAAAAATGATCAGTGAATGTATTTTTGCCATCGCCCTCATTTGCGCAATAATTTATATTTTACTCCCTCTTTACGCAATTGGAGAAAATATTCAAACGCTTACCCTTGAAGATCCAACTTACACCTATCTTCAAGAAAGAAAATTGACTTCTTATAGCAATCTTAAAGACCTCGATTTTGATTATTCTATTGGGAAAATTGCACAAGGAGATTACGAGCGAATTCGAGGAGAATTTAAACAAGAAGCAGCATATGTGCTCTCGGAAATGGACAAGCTTGATCAACAGATCGAACAGGAACTCCTTACATTAAAAATTAAAATTTCATGCCCTATCTGTCAAAGTCTTCTTCCAGATGATGCAAAATATTGTTCGCAATGTGGAGGGAAAAGATGAAAAAAGACCGTATTTCGTCTACGTCTCTTAAAGCTTATATATTCTTTTTGATTCTTCTCACAAGTCACTTATTTATATCTCAAGAAGCAAATGCAGCTTTGACAACCATTATCTCTGGCGAAATCATTAACGGGACCACACATCAAAGCGCAAAAGAATGCGAAGTTCGCCTTATCGAACTAAAGAATGGAATGAAAATCATTCAAACAAAAAAAGTCGATAGCGGTACTTATCACTTTGAAGACATCGAACGAGATGAAAGCACCCCATATCTCATTCAAGTCAACTACCAAGGGGTTAATTATAATACGCCCTTACCTCCCAGAGCTCCTTCACAAAATCTTCAATCTACAGTTTATGAAACAACTTCTTCTTCAGAAAATGTGATTCTTGATAAAACCTATTGGGTGATTACCAAAGAAAAAAATATTTTTAAAATTCAAAAAATATTTATCCTTAAGAATAATTCTGAAAATCCTCATACATTCATTAATTCCGAAGAAACATTTCGTTTTTTTATTCCTGCAGAAGCTAAAACATCCGTTCACGTTTCTGTCTCTACAGGCATGATGCCTATTCCTCAATCAATAAAACCCATTCCAAACTCAGATTTTTTTGCAATACAGCATCCTATTAAACCAGGGGAAACAGAAATCACGGTCAACTATGAATTAAATTCTCAAAATACTTCCGTCCTATTCAGCGAAATACTCGCCCACGCAACAGCACAAATTAATCTAGGTTTGTCTCCCAGCGATATGAGCCTTGACTCTAATCGTTTTGAGAAAATAGGGATCAACACAGAAGCAGGTTTAGCTCTTTACCAAGGAGGCCCCTTTCAAAAAGATGAAACCATTGCTTTAAGACTTTCGGGAGGGACAGAAACAGTAGAGCCTCGAATCATTACGATGCCTAACAAAACCCAATTTTTACTTTTACCTTTGTCGGGAGGAATATTTCTCGTATTGATTCTTTTTAGCTTAACAGTTTTTCAAAAGTCCCGGCTTTCTCCAAATGCAGATCAAAAAGAAAATCTCTTAAAGGCACTTCTATTCTTGAATGATCATTTTCAAAAAGGGAAAATTTCTTCAAAAGAATATCAAAACAAAAAAGATACAATCAAAAGTCAATTAGCTTATTTCCTGAAAATATGAATTCTTCCTTCGAAACATCTGTTCATAGCCTCGCAAAGCATTTTGGCGTTGTCCAAGCTCTCATAAACATTGAATTGAGCATTCATGCAAGTGAAGCCATTATCTTGTTAGGGAAAAACGGGGCAGGAAAAACAACTTTCTTAAAGCTGCTAGCTCTTTTAACTGAACCCAGCCAGGGAGAAATCCGTTATCAAAACAAGAAAGTTTCTCATCAAAAAATTGACTACAAAAAAAATATTGGATTTGCAGGACATCATATTCATCTCTATCAAGATTTAACTATTGAAGAAAATCTTCAGTTTTTTGCAAGTCTTTATCAAATTCAGGATAAAAAAAACAGAACTCAAGAAATGATTCAAATATTCAATCTTGAACCCTATTTTAACAAACGTGTACGCACCTTATCTCGAGGATTACAACAAAGAGCGGATCTGGCAAGAGCCTTTCTTCATCATCCATCTCTTCTATTGTTGGACGAACCCCATGCACATTTAGATCAAGCTTCATCAATACTTTTAAATTCAAAGTTAAAAGAGCATGTCTCTCAAGGAAAATCTTTCATCCTTTCAACGCATCAATCCTCCATCAGCGAAACGCTAGGCACACGATGGATTACATTTGAGAATGGAAAGAAAATTTACGATGGAAATACTTGTGTAACGGACAAATATGAATAAACACTTTCTAAATCACATCTGGCTCATTTTAAAAAAAGATATTCTTACGGAGCTCAGAACAAAAGAAATTTTTTTATCCATGTTCATTTTTGCTGTTTTAGAACTTCTTCTCTTTAATTTTTCTTTCGAGCCTAACTCTGAAGAAACGCTCCGTCTGGCATCAGGTTTCTTGTGGATTACTTTTGCTTTTGCTGGAATTTTAGGTCTCAATCGAACTGCGGCCCTAGAAAAAGAAAATCTCGGGATGGAATCTCTTTCTTTATCTCCTGTTTCCTCAGAAAGTATTTTTTTGGCAAAATGTTTAACCAATTTTTTCATCATGTTTTTAAGTCAAATATTGATTTTCCCTGTTTTTTCTATCTTCTTTAATTTCTCATTTCTCCAAATTGACAAAATCCTTTTAATTTCTCTTCTTGGCGCTTGTGGATTTTGTACTGTAGGGACACTTCTTTCCACCCTAGCACTTCACACACGTTTAAGGGACATTTTACTTCCTATTCTTCTCTTCCCCATCATCGTCCCATTATTTATGAGCTCTGTTGAATGCACAAATTTAATTTTAAAAAGTGAATTTCATTTTACATCCGCATGGTTTAAACTGCTTATTGCTTATGACGTTATTTTTCTTGTGATTGGTTTGATGCTTTTTCAATATGTAATAGAGGAATAATTCTATGAATTGTGTATTGGGACTTATGAAATGAACCTTAAAAACACTGTTTACTCACTTCTTAGTTTGAGCCTGCTTTTCTTTGTGATGCTTGCTTCTTTATGGATGATTTTTCTTGTCGCTCCCACTGAAGCAACCATGGGAGATATACAAAGAATCTTTTATTTTCATGTGGCCTCTGGCTGGATCTCATTTCTTGCATTTTTTGTTGTTTTTGTTGGTAGTATCCTTTTTCTTCTTACGAGAAAAAATGCTTTTGATAGGATCGCCCTTGCTTCAGCTGAACTAGGTATTCTTTTTTCTACTTTAGTCCTCATCACAGGACCTCTCTGGGCAAAACCTGTCTGGGGGATTTGGTGGACTTGGGATGCCAGATTAACCTCTTCTTTTGTCCTTTGGCTCATTTATATTTCTTATCTGATGCTGAGAGCTTTTGTTCACCCTGAACACAAAAAACAAATTCTATCGGCAGTTTTAGGTATTCTTGGCTTTGTGGACGTCCCTATTGTTTATCTTTCAATTCGATGGTGGAGAACGCAGCACCCCAGTCCCGTCATTGGTGGAGGTGAAGGCTCTGGCATTGATCCTCTCATGTTTAAAACCTTGATGATTTCATGCTTAGCTTTTTTTATTTTATATATTGTTCTTATAAAAATAAGGATTTCTCTTTTGAAAGCTGAAGAAGATATTCAGAAAATCCAAAATCACTTCGAATCATAGGAGAGCATATGCGACATCTCTTTTTAGCTTATACGATTGTTTGGGCAGCATTATTTGTCTATATTTTAAAATTACATCAGCAGCAAAAAAAACTTTTAAAAACAATTGAAGATTTAAAAAATTCTACTAAGAGCTAACTTTATCAATGCCAAACACGTCTCTTAAGAATCGCTTCTTAAAATTAGGCATTCGAGCAAAGTTAAGTCTGCTCACAACCATTCTTATTCTCATCACACTGAGCATTACCCTTTTTATTTCTTCATGGCGCGAAATTGAATTCAAGAAAGACGAAGCTTCAAAGCTCATGATCAATCTTGGCAAACAAATTGCCCTGATGAAGGGTTTAAGCGAACCTATCTCTTCATCCCTTATTCATGAATATCTTGAGAAAACTGTACATACTGCTATCGCCAAACGAGGTTATTCGATTTCTATTATTTATATCCTTGCCCTGGATGTAACAGGAGGACTTGAAGATTCGGTTTTCAATTGGAATAAAATTCAAACATCTTCTCAAGATGCAGTTTTTTTAGGAAAGCAAATTTTGGAAGGCCGTTTCCCTTTTCACAAAGACATTCGCAATGTCAAAATTGAAATGGGAAGTCTTGGAGGTCTTTATATTGGATTCTCTCTCAAAATTTTAGAAGGCGAAATCATCGAAGCCTTGGTTGAACATTTTGCAATTGGATTTGTGCTAATCCTTATCGGAATTCTTACCGCCATTTGGATTTCAAATAAAATCACCGCCCCTCTTTTCATTCTTATTCAGGGATTTCAACGTGTTGCAAAAGGTGATTTTCAAACATCCACACAAATCAAAACCCGTGACGAACTCGAAACGCTCTCAGATTCTTTCAATGAAATGATTGCAGGTCTTCGCGAACGCGAAATGATCAAAGATATTTTCAGGCGTTATGCTACAGATCAAGTTGTAGAAAAGATCCTTGAAGGAAAAGTTCGTCCAACGCTTACAGGAGAGCTAAAAGAAGTAACCGTTTTATTTTCTGACATTCGAATGTTCACGTCCATGGCGTCTAAACTTAAACCCGAACAGATTGTAGAGATTCTAAACCGATACTTCACTGTGATGACAGACATTGCCATGCAAAATGAAGGGCTGATCGATAAATTCACCGGGGATGAAATGATGGTTGTTTTTGGGGCCCCTATTGCCCATTCAGATGACCCTGAACGCGCTTTAAAAACGGCCTTAGAAATGCATCAAGCCCTTAAAGATCTAAATAAAGATTTAGAAAAAGAAGGTTTTGAAAAAATAGAAATTGGAATTGGAATCAATACTGGATTTGCCATTGCTGGCAATATTGGATCTGAGAAAAGAATGGCCTACACTGTCATTGGGCAAGATGTTAATTTAGCATCGAGACTTGTTTCCATCGCTCAAAAGGGAGAAACGGTTTTAAGTCACTCGACTTATGAAAAAATAAAAAAACATGTCCAAACTCAAAGAGAAACAATTGAATTTAAAGGCATCCCCACCCCAGTCATTATTTACCGCATTAGAGAATGACGTGATTTTTGTGTTCAAAATGTTAGAATAAATCTATGTCAACACGCAATCTACACGAAAAGAAGGTAAGTGTTGGATGGGCTATTGGGCTCTCAGGTCTTCTAACCCTTATCAAGTCCATTGCTAGCTTTATCACAGGTTCTACAGCTCTTCTTGCATCCGCATTAGATTCCTTAATGGATATATGCGTATCTGGCATTAATTATTTTTCCATTAAAAGAGCCGCGCAACCTCCTGATGAAGATCATGCCTATGGTCATGAAAAAATTGAAAGCCTTACGTCGTACACGCAAGGAGTTCTCTTCGCCCTTCTTTCACTATGGATTCTAGGAAAATCAATTCATCATTTGGTGATAAAAGCATCTATACAACATGTTGAAACAGCTTTTATCGTCATCATCCTTTCTGTCATTATTAATACTATTATCACAACGATCTTAAGTCGCTCTGAAAAGAAAACAGAATCTCTTATTCTAAAAGCAGAAAAATCTCATTATCTGATGGATATTCTCTCTTACATCATTATCTTCGTATCCATTTTCCTTGTAAAGTTAACAGGCTGGAGTGGCTGGGATGGTTTGGGCGGGATTTTCCTTGCGGGTTACATTGCATTTTTAGCGGGGCATATTTTACTACAAGCTGGTAATGAACTAGTAGACCGCTCTCTTCCCCAAGGAGCTTTAGATGAACTGGACCTGCTCATCAAAAATCACCATTCTCATATTAAGGGTTATCATGAACTTCGTACACGTAAAGCAGGGCACAAGCGTTTTATAGACTTTCACTTAGTTTTTAAATCAGACCAAAATCTTGAAGAAGCCCATGAAATTGCTGAGTCTCTTATTGAAAAAATCAAAGCTAAATTTGAATATGCGGATGTTACTATTCACGAAGACCCTGAGCATGAAATAGAATGATGCCTGTTTTCTCCTTCCTTTGACAAAAGTTTTCTGTTATAATTTTTCCACAAATTTTGAAAGGTCTATTCATGAGCGAATCCCAGAAAATGAAAGGTTCAGACATTGTTGTTGCTTGTCTTGAAAGAGAAGGCGTGAAGCATGTTTTTGCCTATCCTGGCGGAGCGAGCATGGAGCTTCATCAAGCTTTAACCCGTTCTAAGAAAATTCGTGTTATTCTCCCTCGTCACGAACAAGGTGGCGTATTTGAAGCTGAAGGCTATGCCCGCGCTTCTGGCAAAGTGGGCGTTTGTATGGCCACCTCTGGTCCTGGCGCAACTAACCTCATTACAGGAATTGCGGATGCTTATATGGATTCCATTCCTCTGGTTTGCATTACGGGTCAAGTTCCTCAACATTTTATTGGTAAAAATGCTTTTCAGGAAACTGATGTGGTCGGCGTTACCCGTCCCATTGTGAAGCATAATTATTTAGTTCAATCCATTGAAGAGATTCCTCATGTGATTAAGGAAGCCTTTTATGTTGCTTCTACAGGCAGACCTGGACCAGTGCTCGTGGATATTCCTAAAAATCTTCAACAAGCTGAATGCGTCCCAGAATTTCCAGACAAAATCGAAATGAAGGGCTACAAGCCTGAGAAATATGCTTCAGAACAACAGATTCAACAAATCTTACGGGCTATTGAAGAATCTGAAAAACCCGTTGTATATGCAGGCGGTGGAATTATTTCTTCTGATGCTGCCGATGAACTCACAGCATTTGTCGAAAAATCTAATATCCCAATCACAACGACACTCATGGGCATCGGTGCTTTTCCTGAGACTCATCCTCTTTCCATGCGCTGGTTTGGAATGCATGGAACCGTTGCCGGAAACTATGCAGTCGACGAAGCCGATCTCCTCCTTGCCTTCGGAGTTCGCTTTGATGATCGTGTAACCGGTAAAGTCGAGGAATTTGCCAAACATGGAATCATTGTGCATGTGGACATTGATCCTTCAGAGCTTAATAAAAACAAAGTAGTCCATATCCCTGTGGTGAGTGACATCAAATATCTTTTAAAAGAATTAACCAAACGTGTGAAACGTCGCGAATACAAAGAATGGCAAGAAAAAATATCGGGCTGGATGACCAAACATCCCTTCAGCTATAAGGATGACAAAGATAGGATCTTGCCTCAGCATGTCATTTCTCAACTTTATGAAATCACAGATGGAGATGCCATTGTGACCACAGGTGTAGGCCAACATCAAATGTGGGCTGGTCAATTTTTTAAATACACTCATCCTCGAAGTTTCATCACTTCTGCTGGACTCGGTGCTATGGGTTTTGGGCTCCCTGCAGCCATTGGAGCGAAGCTGGCTTGTCCTAACAAAACTGTTATTGATATTGATGGAGATGGAAGTTTTGTGATGAATGTTCAGGAACTTGCTACTGCCTATATTGAAAAAATTGGAGTTAAAATTGTCATTTTAAATAATCAGCATCTTGGAATGGTTGTTCAATGGGAAGATCGTTTTTACAAAGGCAATCGTGGTCATACTTTTATCGGAGATCCAAGTCTTGCTGATCCTACAGATCCCAAACATAGCTATCCCGATTTTGTCAAAATGGCTGAATCCTTCAAGATTCCCGCTCAGAAAGTGATACATAAAAAAGACCTTAAAGGTGCACTCGAAAAGATGTTGTCACATGACGGACCTTATCTTTTAGATATTATTGTCCCCTATCAAGAGCATGTGCTCCCCATGATTCCAGGTGGAAAAACAGTCAAGGACATTATCATAGAATAAAAGTAATCGGGGTTGCCCTCACTTCTATCCCACGCATAGTCCTGCCTA
>JAYRIK010000148.1:0-3643 GCA_041906865.1 Candidatus Auribacterota bacterium | reverse complement strand
TGCCCTCTTAAAGTTCCTGGAGGCCACCTGTGCATGAAGAGCACTGGCTTCAAACGTATAGAGGTGACCTTGAGGTCCCATACCTCTGAGGAGAAATATTCCCGAATAACCTCCCAATGTACCAATTTCTACTGCTTTTTGAGCCCTAGAAAGGCGAGTAATGACCTCCAAATGACGACCATCGATATCTCCCACTTGAATCGTAGGCAATCCAGCCGCCTGAGACTCCTCCCTTACTTCACGCATCACTTCATCTTCTACTTTCAATAAATTTCGTACATATTTTTCTATCGAGAGATCATGCAAACTGAATTCTTTTTCACGCATATCCATTCACCTATTGATTTAAAATAAAGTAGCCATTAAATTACTTTATTATGAGAGAAACTGCAAAAAGGTTTATCAGAATCATTTTTTAATGAAAGTAAAAGTGAATGTTAACACGTCTACTGCTTGATTTTTTCTTTGGAAGAGACAATCTTATTTTTGACATTAAAGGACAAGCCATTCATCACTTACCTAAAGAACGCTGGGATGCTTGGCAACAGAGGTACTCCAGCAACCCTGAGTATAATTGGAAAAATCATTCTGGTATGAAAGCAAAGGAACGAAATAGTTCTCGTTAGAAATAGTATTTTATTCCAAATACTTCTCATCTTTTTTTAAAGAATATTTTTTGTTTTTTTCCTTTTTTTGGCAAAAAACACTCTTCAGGTCTTATGACCAGATTAGTTCCATTTTGGAACTAATCTGGTCACTTTTACTTCCGTTCCCTCGTTCAATCTATATCATAAGAAAAATGGGATTTTTTAACCCAAATAATTAAGAAAGAAAGGACTTCTTTTATGAGTATAAAAAGGATTTTATTTTCTCTTAGTTGGATCGCTGGATTGAGCTCGGGACTGTTTCTCAATCAGTCACAAACTCTTTGCCA
Source organism: Candidatus Auribacterota bacterium (assembly GCA_041906865.1). Classification (GTDB taxonomy): domain Bacteria; phylum Auribacterota; class JACPWU01; order JACPWU01; family JACPWU01; genus CAZXEQ01. The sequence continues at coordinate 2,709 of JAYRIK010000148.1, read as the reverse complement.
TGGATTTGTTGAAGAAAATAACATGAACATACCTGTAGGGGTAGAAGCAGGCGGACTCACAGAAACGGAATTCAACCAGGTTCTTGATGCTGTTGAAACAGTTTATGCACCCATAGTTTCTAGTAAAGGGGGCCGTTTACAAATTAAGCGAAATTGGACCGATGGAACAGTAAATGCTTCTGCCAATCGAAGCGGAAGTACCTGGATTTTAAATATGTTTGGTGGATTGGCACGACATCCAGCCATTACTCTCGAAGGATTTACTCTTGTTGCTTGTCATGAGTTAGGTCACCATTTAGGGGGAGCTCCTAAAATTGACAATGGTTGGTTCTCCTCTTGGGCCAGCAACGAGGGCGAGAGTGATTACTTCGCAGTACTGAAATGTCTACGCAAGGTATTTACTGCTAGCGAAACAGAAAATTGGTTGAAAAATAGCATTCCAGATCCTTATTTAATGTCTGAGTGTTCTAAAAAGTACTCTGATAATGCATCCATCGCTCTCTGTGCAAGAACAGCAATGGCAGGCTTATCTACCGCAGATTTATTTAGAGATCTTAAACAAGAAAGTGTACCTGCACAATTTTCTACACCAGATCAAAAAATTGTCGCAGTAACAGATGATGAACACCCAGGAACTCAATGCCGTTTGGATACATATTTTCAGGGATCCTTATGTACCATTGATGCCAATACAGAAGTGGATGACCGTGATTACAGAAAAGGTACTTGCACAACCGAATCAGGTTTTCAATCAGGTGTCAGACCACTTTGTTGGTTTCATCCCTCAATTTGATTTTTAATTGCTCATTTTACCGTGTGAACAACTTGAGAAATATAAGTCCTGGCAAAATCCAGGACTTTATTTTTTTGTTGGAGTCCGCAAGTGAGTTGCTCCTGGTACACTCGTTGAAGCAATAATCCCATTTTAGGACCGGGTGAAACACCCAGATTGAGAAGATCAGATCCATTTACCAATGGTCTGATTAAGTGACCGGTAGGATCACTTAATTTTAAGAATGTTTTTTGTATCTGAATCAAATCTTTCTGCGACTGAAGTGTTAAATAGCGCCAATGAGTGGCAAAATCCCACAAAGACAATCCGTAAGTATGATCAAGTGCCCTCCACATATGAAATTGAGTTTCTTTATTTAACACTTGTTTCTTTTCTTTTATTGATCTGAGTTGATTCCTGTACCTAAATTGTCCCATCCATTGAAATGGCATATGACTCAATATAAAAAAACATTCCTCGCTTTCTGAATTTGTCCAAACCATCCTTCGGGCAAAAGAACTCCAATCATTTTTTATCCTATGACCAAAAGTATCTTTATTTAGGTTTGAATCAGCTTGAGATAAATCATATTTTTTGATGATTTCGGGCCAAATCATCATCGCCCAAAGATATCCCATTCTCACTTCCTCTCGACTCAAATAGCCCCAATGGCGAACCCTAAAAGCCCATAAAGAATCCCCTTCAAACCAATATTTGAGTTCAGGCAGAATAAATGGAACCAGACCTGTTTGACTGAGATAATATAAAGATCGGTAACGCCTTCGGTGTTTTAACATTTTTCGCAATTCTGCTGTGATCCTCTCTTGAGAAATCACTTGAATTTTTCTCCCCCAAGTTCGAATGGACCTCAGCAAATCTTTTTCTATTTGAAAATCAACTTGCACAGCAATTCGAATGGCTCTTAAAATTCTTAAACGGTCTTCTTTCATTCTTAAATCTGGGTTGCCCACCGCCCTCAATAAGCCCTTTTCTAAATCCTTTTGACCATTCACATAATCAATAATCTGTTGCGTTTGAAAATCGTAGAACAGGGCATTTACAGTAAAATCTCTCCGGCAAGCATCCTCTTGAGCGCTAGCTGTTTGGACACGTGACGGGTGTCTGCCATCAATATACTCTCCTTCAGATCTAAAGCTGGCGACTTCTACTTGAAAGCCATCAAAAGGTAAAATGACAATCCCAAATTTTTTCCCTACGGATAGGGATTGAGGAAAGAGGGCAAAAAGTTTTTCCGGTGAAGCATTAGTTGCCACATCAAAATCTTCTGGAATCAACCCCAGCAAATAGTCTCGAACACACCCACCGGCTAAATAAGCTAAAAAACCATGAGAAATGAGCTTTTCACAAATACTTTGGACGGCTGAAAATTGGGGGTGCTTCTGAAAATGTTGCCAATGAGGTAAATAACTCAAATTCAATCCTTTCTGAGAGAAGACATCTGAAGACATCTATTGATCTATCTGTTAAGCATCACGATCATGAATTCTGTTTCTATATTGTCACAAATTGAAAATCAGATCAAAAGCCAAGGTTGGGATCACTATGGTTTTGTCGAATTAAAACCCTCCTTATCTTTAGAATTTTACCGCCAATGGCTGGCTCAAGGATTTCATGGAGAAATGAACTACTTACAAAAGCATTTAGAAACCAAAGAAAATCCTGAAATACTCTGGCCTCACGCTCATTCGGCCATTGTGATGACTCAAGACTATCAAAATCCAATTCCAGGAAGAGATCACTTTCCCTTTTCACAACTAAAAATAGCTCGCTATGCCAAGGGAAATGATTACCATTTCTGGTTTAAGAAAAAAATTTCCCTATTAGCCTCCCGCCTATCCGAAATGTTTCCTCATGAATACTTTTTCCCTGCATGTGATGATCGTCCTTTATTAGAAAGAGATCTCGCCACCCGAGCT
>JAYRIK010000147.1:0-2681 GCA_041906865.1 Candidatus Auribacterota bacterium | reverse complement strand
CACAATCTTCACTCCATCGCCCCACTCCATGGGCACAACTCCAAGAACTATTTTCATAAATTTGAACTTCCCACTCTGAAGGACAAGTCTGTAAGTATTCCCCAAAATTAATAAGATCTATTTCATTTTCCGATCTTATTTTTTCAAGCGCATAGGCCAATGCCATTTCTCCAAATTTACGATGATGGCCGTACGACTCTCCGTCTGTCGCAATAGGTAGAATTTGATTCCAAGATCGATGATGCGAAAAACCACCTTTCATCTTATGGGCTAAAACTTCTCCACTCGATAAACTATCATCAAAAGCTAACCCAAAAGAAATAGGGCCATCATAGAAAAAAATCTCTATCGATTGTCCACTGGGAAGAAGCAGTCGATAAGAATGAGACGGATCAATTTTCCCTCCCGTCACATTCATCCATTCAAGATTCGATCCTAGGGGCCGAATACGCCAAGCCTGATAAGGTGACAGAAGTGTAAAAAGAATTCCATTGGCAGCCAAAATCTCCAGTGTTTCTAAATCTACAGCTGTTTCAGAAAGCCACATTCCTTCTGGTTTTCTTTGAAATCTTTTTTCAAAATCTCGAATCCCCCAAATCACTTGGGTTTCTTTATCACGATAAGAAGCCAAGGGCATAATAATATGATTATAAATCTGAGCCATCGCATTTCCATGCCCCTGATGTGTTTTAACACTGATCTGATCAGCCTCCAATATTTTTTTATAAACATCCGAAGCATGCCGCTCGAGCCACGCTAAAAGCGTAGGACCAAAATTAAAACTAATGCGCGAATAGTTATTAATGATATTCAGGATTTTCCCTTCTGTATCCACAATACGTGCGCACGTATTGGGCGCATAACATTCTGCAGTCACTCGCTCATTCCAATCATGAAAAGGATAAGCACTATCTTGAATTTCTACTTCATCCAAGCCAGGATTTTCTCGCGGAGGTTGATAAAAATGTCCATGAACGCACAGATTAAATTTTTTCATTTTTAGAATTTTTCCTACATCATTTAAGTGTTTTTTATTGTGATGTATTATACCAAAAATATTTTTTTATAAAAATTGTTGTGGTAATCGCTTGTAAAGCTGATAGAATCTACCTTCGTCACTAAAACTTAAACCTTAAAGGAGAATCAGCAAGATGAATAAGTCACAACTCGTAGAAACAATTGTCAAAGATAAGAACTCCGGAATTGCTTCAAAAGCTGCTGCAGAAAAAGCTATTGTTTCTGTATTGAACGCTATTCGTACCGGCCTTAAGAAAGACAAAGGAGTTCAGCTGATTGGTTTTGGTAATTTTGCCGTAAAAAATAGAAAAGCTCGCAAAGGTATCAATCCTAAGACGGGTGAAAGCATTCAGATCAAAGCCAGCCGCACTGTAGGTTTCAAGCCTGGTAAAGCTTTAAAGGCTTCTGTCTAATTCATTTTTCAAGAATCAAAAAAGCCCCGATGGAGCTAAGCTCTTCGGGGCTTTTTATTTAAAATTTCTCTCTATAACATCTTTTACAATTTATGCTGCTTGTTCAAATATTTCAGTATCCAGATACTCATGAGGAATGACATCATCTTTTCTATCTAGAACTCCTTCTGATTTTTTCTCTACTGCATCAAGATCCTTTAGATATCGAAACACATTTTCTATTATATGTCTTTTTTCTTCATCTCCCAAATCATATCCATTTAAAAGTTCCACCAATCTATTAATTCTTTGAGTTGGCTCCAAAATTCCTTCTTCATGAATCTTACTTACTATGTCATGAACTATTTTTGTTAGATCTAACACGTTTTGATCTTTCCCTGCTGGGGTCTGTACCCTTTCCACAACTCTTCTATTCCCTACTTTCAACATCCCTCCTAAATTTCCCACAGGTAATTTTCCCCGAGCAGCTTTCTCTAAAGATAATTTCAGGATAATTTGCATCATGTCTTCTGTTTTTGGCATTTGGTCTAAGACCATATGCTTAGGATAATTTTTCACATCATTTGTTTGAATCCCCACAAAAACAATATCAATTCCTAACTCTTTTTCTAAGGCTTCAAGTTGTCGTCTCAATTCATTCCAACCAGCATCTGAAGTTTCTCCACCATCTGTAAAAATAATTTCTAGCTTTTGAGTTTGAGTTTTATTTTTATACTTTTCTCGAATACCCTGAATCACTGCAAGAGTATTGATTCCACCGCTATCTCCCGTATTGAACAATCCCTTCAATGCTGCATTAATAAATCGCCTATCGCGACATTGCGTAAATCCTAACATGTGATGGTATTGTTCACCAATAGCGCTCAATGAAAAATCAACCCCCTTATTCAAAGTTGCTGCTTGATAAAAAAGAGATGTAAAAAATTTAGACATTGCCTTAAATTTTGCATCAAGCCTACTACTCGATACACTTCCACTGACATCTACTGTAATGCCACAAGCCAAAGAAGCTAAAGCTCGAACGACCTTGGTCACATAAAATGGATCTAAATCTCCCATCACAAAACGGTCAATATCCACTTCATCTCCTGCATCCAAATAATTTTTAATCGTCTTAGGTGTTCCTGCAAAAATTTCAAGCCATTTTTTTACCTGATGCATGGGAATACGTTGCATCAAATCTTCTACATCTCCACGGATACTTTCATCTAAAGATTCATGCAAAGTTCGATCCACCATATCTTGATCTTT
>JAYRIK010000146.1:0-4406 GCA_041906865.1 Candidatus Auribacterota bacterium | reverse complement strand
TATTGAACCGCTTTTGGGGCTTTTAGGAACAGTGACAGGAATGATTAAATGCTTTATGAAGATACAGCAATTAGAAGGCATGGTCAATCCAGGGGATCTTGCTGCAGGAATATGGGAAGCCTTGATTACAACGGCAGCAGGCTTAGTGGTTGCAATACCTACTTATGTTGCTTATAACTATTTGGTTTCACGAGTGCAAAGTTTTGTGGTGGAGATAGAAAAAAGTTCAAATCATTTGATTAAAATTTTAGAAGAGCAAGGATAAAGTTATCATGCGATTTAAGATGAATGTTAAAATTGAAAATCGACCAATTGATATTACGCCTCTTGTGGATGTTGTTTTTCAATTGATTATCTTTTTTATGCTCTCTTCGAGTTTCGTGATGCAACCAGGTATTAAAGTAGAGCTTCCTAAGATTCATTTGCCTGTATCTGAGAAGCCAACAGGTTTAACGGTAGTGATTCGTCGAGATGGAAAAATATTTTTTAAAGATCAAGAAATTGCTTTGGATCAACTTGGAAAAACATTAAGCCTAGAAAAAGGGGGTCAAAAGTTGGAGCTTTTGATTATTAAGGCTGATCAAAAAGCGCTTCATGGACGAGTGGTTGAAGTGATGGGAATTGCAAAAGAGATAGGTTTTTCCAGGATCGCGATTGCAACTAAGCCTGATCTTGGATAGTGAGAAGAGATAAAATGTTAAAATCGAAGAATAAAGTTTTTCAATTCACTTTTTTTATTTCTATTTTATTTCATGCGCTTGGGTTTGGACTTATTCGGATTAAAGGGGTTGAAGCAAATATCAATGGAGCCTACGTGGAAGTAGGTCTTTTTGAAGCAGGATGGCAAGAGCCTTTTGTTGACCTTCCAGGGAGTTCTGAGGCTGAGCAGGAAGGATTTTTAGAGATTCCTAGACATTTGCGATTCAATGCGAGTCAGGAAAATACTTCTCTTATACAACAAACACCTTCTCTTAATCTTCCAGAAATAAAGCAAAATGATAATTCCTCCATTGAGTCTTTAAATGAAGAAAACAAAAATGAGTCTCTGGATGGGAATTCCAGTGGAAAAGCAACTGCAAAGCAAATGATTGAAGGTCCTGCAGCAAGCCGAAAAATCCTCTTGAGCAAAAATCCTTCTTATCCTGAGTGGGCAGAGAACTACGGTCTTGAATTTGAAGTGAAACTTAAATTTTGGATTCTTGCCAATGGGGAAGTGGGGATGGTTTCCATTGAAAGGTCTTCAGGTTATCCAGAAATGGATGCGCAGGTTGTTCAGGCTATGAAACGTTGGAGATTTAATCCCGTTGAAGTAAATTTAGAAAGTACCCAGTGGGGAACAATTTTATTTAAGTTTCGATTGGAAACATAAAAGCAGGAGATTGGGAATAGTGGATTGTGAATCAAAAAGGCAAAGCTGATTGTGAAAAACCAAATCGTTTGGGCAAGCTCATTAGAGAGTCAGATGTTGAGTGCTTTTACAATCCCCTATCCACAAATCACTATACCCATATTTTAAGGAAAAAATGTTTGAAGTAGATTTATCAACTGCATTTTTTATATATTTATCAATTACTTTAATAGGCATTTTATGTGCCTGGGTTTGTTTTGAATATCGTAAAAAAGCAAAGCGTTTTAATCCATTGGAAAAAATCATATTTCGATGTAGAATCTGTGCTCATTCGTATGTGATTTCAAAGGATGAATCCTTTTCAAAGTGTCCGCAATGCGGAAGTATTAGTGATAGAAAATAGAAGATTAACTCATTATTTTGAATTTGGACTGCAAGGAGAGAGATATGGGAGAGTGGATTGGTATTGGTAAGAAAGCCAGACGTTGTTACGGTTTTGATGAAATTGCACTTGTACCGGGTGAGATTACTCTTAACCCCAATGAAGTTGATTTATCGTGGAGTATTGCGGGTAAGCGATATGAAGTACCTATCATTGCAGCAGCTATGGATGGAGTTGTTGATTGTAAATTTGCAATGGAGATGGGGCGTTTGGGAGGCATTGCTGTCCTTAATTTAGAGGGTGTTCAAACGCGTTATGAAAATCCATCGGATGTTCTAGATGAGATCTCAAAGTCAACTCCAGAAAAAGCGACACAACTTGTTCAGGGTTTATATTTAGAGCCTATTAAGGAAGATCTTGTTGCAAAGCGGATTAAGGAAATTAAATCTGCAGGTGTTCCTGCTGTTGTTTCATCTATTCCTCAGAGGGCAGAAAGATTTTGCCAGATTGCTCAAGAAGCGGGTGCGGATATTTTTGTGGTTCAATCTACCGTTACCACCGTGAAACACATTTCTAAAGAATATAAGACGTTAGATTTTGAAAAATTTTGTAAACAAGCAAAGATTCCGGTTATTGTGGGAAATACGGTTTCCTATAAGACAGCGGTGAGTTTAATGGAGACAGGTATTTCAGGCTTATTTGTCGGAATTGGACCCGGTGCTGCTTGTACAACCAGAGGCGTTTTAGGAATTGGTGTTCCTCAAGTGACTGCCATTGTTGATTGTGCGGCGGCAAGAGATTTTTATTTTAAACAAACAGCCCGCTATGTACCTATCATTGCAGATGGAGGTATGAGTGTGGGAGGAGATATTTGTAAGGCGATTGCATGTGGTGCAGATGCGGTGATGGTGGGAAGTGCTTTTGCAAAAGCGAAAGAAGCCCCAGGCCGTGGTTTCCATTGGGGGATGGCAACGCCTCACGCAAATCTTCCTCGAGGTACGCGCATTCAGGTAGGGACAACAGGAAGTTTAGAGCAAATTCTTTATGGGCCTGCTCAGTTTGATGACGGATCTCAAAACTTAGTGGGTGCTTTGCGAACAGCTATGGGAAATCTTGGGGCAAAAAATATTCGTGAAATGCAATTGACGGAAGTGATTATTGCTCCTGCGATTCAAACTGAAGGAAAAATTTTCCAAAAGGCTCAAAGAGTTGGAATGGGGAAATAAGGCCGTTTTGCGTGGTGCGTTTTACGTCGTGCGAATCAATGGAGTTTTTTCTAGACGCATGCTACACGACGCATAACGATTTATGGTATTGAATATGGCACTTGAAAATTTAGAAAAAGAATTTATTGCTATTTTAGATTATGGCTCGCAATATACGCAATTGATTGCGAGGCGAATTCGTGAAAATTCTGTTTTCTCAAAGATTTTTCCATACAATCTTCCTGTATCTGAACTCAAGCGATTAAAGCCCAAAGGCATTATTTTGTCTGGCGGCCCTTCGAGTGTTTATCAAGATAAAGCTCCTGGCTGTGATGTAGAGATTTTTAATCTTGGAATCCCTGTGTTGGGTATTTGCTATGGCATGCAGTTGATGGCGCATTCTTTGGGTGGAAAAGTTATTGCTGCGGCCAAAAGAGAGTATGGTAAAGCAGATCTTTTGATTGATTCTCACGAAACAATTTTTGAAAATGTTCAATCACCCAGTGTCGTTTGGATGAGTCATGGCGATCAAGTCACTCAAACTTTAAATGGTTTTAAAGTTTTAGCCCATACCTCTAATACATCCATTGCAGCAATGGGGGATACTCACAAAAAATTATATGGCCTTCAGTTTCATCCCGAAGTTGTACACACTCAGCAAGGTCTTGAAATCTTAAAAAATTTTCTTTTTAAGATATGTGAATGCTCAAAAAAATGGACCATGCAATCTTTTATAAAAAATTCTATTGATGATTTAAAAAAGCAAATTGGAAACGAACAGGTTATTTGTGGATTAAGCGGTGGGGTAGATTCGGGAGTAACAGCAAAATTGATTCATGAAGCAGTTGGAGATCAACTCGTTTGTGTTTTTGTGAATAACGGGCTTTTAAGGCTTGGAGAAGCTGAGAAAGTAATCAGTACTTTTCGAGATCATTTTCGTATTCGACTTGTATATGCGGATGCCACAGAGAGTTTTCTAGATGCTTTAAAAGAAGTGACGGATCCCGAATTAAAAAGAAAAAAAATAGGGGAAAAGTTTATTCGTGTTTTTGAAGAGGAAGTTAGAAGGCTTGGAAAAGTTAAATTTCTTGCTCAGGGGACATTATATCCAGATGTAATCGAGAGTGTCTCAGCATTTGGTGGCCCATCCGCAACGATTAAAACACATCATAATGTTGGAGGCTTGCCAAAGGATTTATCTTTTGAGCTAGTCGAACCTTTGAGGGACTTGTTCAAAGATGAAGTCAGGCTTTTGGGGAAAGAACTAGGGATGAGCGATGAGATTTTAGGTCGTCAACCTTTTCCAGGACCTGGACTTGCCATACGCATTCTTGGAGAAGTTACAGATGATAGACTTAAAATTTTAAGAGAAGCCGATTTGATTGTGATGGAAGAAATTAAAAGAAATAATCTTTATCGCAAGATTTGGCAATCTTTTGCTGTTCTTTTGCCTATTAAAACAGTGGGAGTA
>JAYRIK010000145.1:0-2489 GCA_041906865.1 Candidatus Auribacterota bacterium | reverse complement strand
TTTAATAGGATAATCAAATAATAAATTATAAAACCACCGAGGATCTATTGGCGCGGAGATCAGGGAAGCCAGTACTTTCGCATGCACTTTACCCTTGTAAAATTTTTTCTGTGGCACCAGTAGAAGTTGAGCTTCAGTTTCATTCAGCACCAAACTCGCCAGATGAGACCCTAAAGGAGTGGTAATATCTAACCTTAACTGTTTCTCTTTATAAGCATTGATTTCTGCATGGATGATAAATGACTGATTCTTTTTTTTATCGTTAACTAGGATTTTAGTTCGCCAATAACCTTCCTGCGCTTGATCAAATCGCGTCGGTGTTGTTTGACACCCCATAATAAATAAGAACATTAAAAAACAATATTTTAACAATCGCTCCCATTCAGGGATGGTTTGCTTTACCCGCGGATGAAGCAGGGAGACGATTTTCAAGGGTAGGATCCCTCTCTTTTCTCTTCTCAATAACACCCAATTTTTGACGGATTTGTTCAATTTTTTTCTCATCCTTTTCCATTTCTACAGCTTTTATATACATACGACGTGCTTTTTCTACTAAATCACGCCCATAATAGGCATCTCCCAGATGTTCGGCAATAATACTTTCATTAGATTTTTGCTGATAAGCAGCTTCCAAAATCTTGATGGATTCACTCATTTTATTTTGTTTAAATAAAACCCAGCCAAGAGTATCTAATATGTAAGCATCCTTCGGCTGAAAAGAGAGCGCTTTGCGCACAAGGTTTTCTGCTTCAGTTAAATTTTGATTCATCTCAGCATAAGTGTACGCTAAATAATTTAGGGCCTGAATATGATTGGCATCAATATTGATGACTTTTTTCATCTGAGTTAATGTTTGCGGTTTGTCACCTATCCGATCATAAAAAGAACCAAGAAAAAATAAGAGCTGAGTGTTGTCAGGAAATTTATCTATGACTTTTGTAAGCATACTAATAGCTTCTGAATACTTTTTTTGTTCTTCCAACAATGTGGCATAAAAAGCATAAAACTGAGGGACATCATCACGCACTTCAATGGCCTCTTTGATCAAATCCACAGCTTGACTTGTGCTACCCGATTGTTGTTTTAAATGAGCCGCATGAATAATGGCATCAGAATAAAAGCCACTACTGGCTGGTACTTTCAAAAACTCTTCGATGGCCTTATTGTGATTTTTAATTTCTTCATAAATAGAGGCTAAATAGAATCGAGTACGATCGGATTGAGGCTCAAGAGTGAGAATATTTTCGAACTTTGCAATAGCTGCAGGATAATTTTTTTCTTCCACATAGAGAAGACCCAATCTAAACTTTATAGATAAATCATCAGGTTCAAACCCTTCTAATAACTCCATTTGCTGAGTGGCCTGAGGGTATTTTTCTTGTTCTAAATAAATCTGCGAAAGCTGTTGAGTCACCTTCGGATGTGGCCCAAATTTTTCTTGATAAGATTCAAGAAGTTTTAAAGTAGCAGCTGTTTTATCTTTCATTTGATAAAGACGTGCTAAAGATATTACGGTTTCAGCATCTCCAGGACTAAAGCTCAACGCTTGAGTATACAGTTTTTCGGCTTGAGTTAAATGCGAATGACCACCCTGCTCCATTCGTACTCGACCCATATAATAATAAGCTTTATATTTATCTTCTTTCTCGTATAGGGGGACCAACTCCCCAAATGTCTGTATCGATTCCTCATATTTCTTTTGTTCGGCAAGTAATGCTCCTATATACACTCTTGCTTCTGTATTCTTGGGGTCATAGATCAGTATTTCTCGGTATTGATTAATTCCTTCCTCATACATTTTGAGTGACGAATAAATCCCCCCTAAGAGCATATGCCCTTCGGTTGATTTTGAATCCATTTGGATGGCTTTTTCCGTTAATTCAATGGCCTCACTCAATGAACCCTGACGAAGGTACTCTACTGCCAATCTCAAACGAACCATTATGGATGTAGGATCATAGACAAGGGTCAATTTGAATTCTTCAATGGCTTTGTCTGGTTTGCCCTCTAAGGCTAAGGTTTCACCCAATGTGAAATGAAAATCAGACTGACTCTGAACATATGCCTGATTCAGTAAATGGGAATCCTTTGCTAAAAGGGGAGAATCTATGGTCGGAAGTTGAGAAAGGCGCGATCCCACTCCTTCTTCAGGAGAATGCCTTCTGCTCCACAAGGCACAGGAACATAGATTCAAAAAAAATAAACACCTTATCAGCAGAGAAGCCGTACTCAATTGCTTGCTGTTTGATTTTTTTGCCATGCTTTCCTTATAAAAAAGTGGACAAGGGGTCTTTATGTTTGATCGGTTTTAATCAGAAACAGCTTGATCTGATTCCCATCCCCTTGATCTACCGATAAGAGATCTGGTATTTGGTCTAAATGAGGATTTTTTTCACACAGCTCTGCTGTGCAAACGATTCAAGCTTGTAAAAGCTATATGCATGGAACTACATCCTTCGAAAATTATTAGAAAAGCCCCGTTCGGAGGC
>JAYRIK010000144.1:0-3051 GCA_041906865.1 Candidatus Auribacterota bacterium | reverse complement strand
TCTATAACACAAAAATTAGGAGTTAAACATTTTCAAGGCGTCACAGTTCAACCCATGATCAAGAGAGAAGGTCTGGAAATTATTTTAGGGAGCAGTCCCGATCCTCAATTAGGACCTGTCATTCTTTTTGGAGCGGGAGGACAACTTGTTGAGATATTTAAAGACCATGCTTTAGCGCTTCCCCCTTTAAACACCACGCTCGCACGACGACTCATGGAGCAAACACGTATTTATTCTGCCCTGAAAGGAGTACGAGGATCAAAAAGTGTGGACCTTTCATATCTGGAAAAAATATTAGTTCAATTCAGCCAACTCATTCTTGAACAAAAATGGATTAAAGAAATTGATATGAATCCTCTAATTGCTTCATCAGAAAAAATAATCGCGGTAGATGCTCGTATTGTTCTTTATGAATCTCAAATAAAACTCGATAAAATTCCAACACCTGCAATTCGACCCTACCCTTCACAATACATTAACACCTGGAAAACAAAAAAAGGGCTTTCAGTCACCATTCGGCCCATACGCCCCGAAGATGAACCTCTCATGATTTCATTTCACCAAACACTCTCAGAACAAAGTGTCTATATGAGATTTTTTGAAACGCTGGGCCTGGATCAAAGAATTGCGCATGAACGTTTGATGAGAAGATGTTTTATTGATTATGATCGAGAAATGGCGTTGGTCGTTCTTCTTAAAAATCTAAAAACACAAAAAGAAGAAATTATTGGTGTAGGCAGACTTAGCAAACTCTCTCATAACGAAGAAGCAGAATTTGCCATTCTTATCACCGATACCCATCAAACGCAAGGACTAGGAAGCGAGCTCTTAAGACAATTGATTCAAATCGGACATAAAGAGAAAATACAACATATCATTGCAGAACTGCTTCCTTCAAATAAAGCAATGCAACACATTTTTAAAAAAATGGGGTTCACCATTCAAGAAGGTAATCACACACTCAAAGCCACGCTCAAGCTCTCAGAAAAAGCCCATTAGAACAATTTCAAAAGCAGTAAATCAAAAAAGTTTTATTCTCCTTTTTTACCTCTCGAATCAATCCTTGAGTGATCCATAAATCCAACTGATTTTTAAAACTTTCTTCCGATATCCCCTTTGCAGAAAGTTTCAACTCTTCAAAAGGACAAGGTCTTCTTTTTAAAGTATCAAGAACCCGTTGAAACGTTATAGCCTTATCTTCCTTCAAAACTTGCAATTCATCCAGAGGAAGACACCGCCCATCAAAAGGTGGAGCCCCATCGACAGGACTCGGTGACCCCCACAAAAAACCACGGTGGGAGAAACCTCCACCCACCGAAGCCCCTTCGCATTCATCCTCCGACAAAAGTCGGTGGCTTTCTGCGAAGGAGGGTAAAATACTTTCAGGCCATAAAAAATTTTGTATTTCTAAAAGTCTACTCTCAGAAATGGGTTCCGTCTGAGCATAAGCAGGAGGTCGTGTCACCGTACCCACGTTAACTTGATGAGGTTGAATCAGAGCGATCACTTCTTTTAGCCTTTGAATCTCATCAAAATCATCATTCACTCCTTTGACCATCAGAATCTCAAGCCAAAGTTGTACTTTGGGATAATGTTTTCTAAAATCAATTAATCCTGAAATAATATTTTCAATCTTAATAGATTGATCCGATTGATCTACTTTTTGGAAAATATCCGGACTTACAGCATCTAAAGAAGGAAGAACAACATCTGCTAAACTTAAAGCCTCCTGAACTTCTAAATCCATCATCAAAGAAGCATTGGTTAAAACAGCAATAGGTTTATTAATCCTTTTTTGAAGATATTCAATAATGGATTTGAGCTGTATTTCTAATGTTGGCTCACCTGACCCTGTGACGGTGATAACGTCAAAATCTGTATCACCAAAAACTTATATATAACATTCAACTTCATCAATCAAACGATCCAATTTTACAAAACGTCCGCGACGATTGATCTTGGCTGTTGTTTTCCCGCATTCACAATAAATACAATCAAAATTACAAATCTTATGAGGAACAACATCCAATCCCAAAGATTTTCCAAGACGTTTCGATAGAACAGGCCCAAAAAGATAACCCACATTTCACCTTTTTAAAATAGCCCAAACACCTATCACAATAAACAAAGCTCCTCCAGCCAAACGTAGAATTTTCAAAGGGATATATTCCCTCAATAAAGAGCCTATCCCTACCGCAACCAAGGTTGAAAGAATCAAAGCCAAACAACCCCCAATCAATACCGATAACCATGATCGATGGGCAGCAGAAAAGCCTAATACAGCAAGTTGAGTTTTATCTCCAAGTTCAGAGATAAAAACACTCATAAAAACCGTTAATATTAATTTTATATCCATGGTAATCCCTATACATATCTTCTAAAACGTTTATTAACTTTTATCTAATTTTACTTTTTGGGCAAAGTCACAATAAAATTGGCCCATTTACCTTCTTCACTCTCACAACGAATTTTTCCCTCATGTTGATCTAAAATCTCTTCAACAATATACAACCCAAGCCCTGTTCCTCTTTTATATTCATTATTTTGATGGGGAACGCTTTGAAACTTCTCAAAAATTTCTTTCTGGTATTCGATGGGAACTCCAATACCTTGATTCAGAATCTCCAACTGAAACTCATTTGGGGATTCACTTAGACGAATCTCCAATACCGTTCCTCTATACCCATATTTAATACCATTCGATAATAAATTCCTTAATGCAATTTTTAACCATTGAATATCGCCTAAAATCAAAGGAGGACTCGACTTTGTAAAATTTTTAAAATCCAAACTTATTTTATAACTCTCAGAAAAGTCTTTCATCTCTTCCATCACAGGAGAAATAACATCTTTTATGAGGTCTATTCTTCGAAAATGAGGTTTTGACTCACCATGCTCAATCCTAGCTAAATCTAAATAACGAGCAATCAACTCACCAATTTGTTCACAACCTTGTTGTGCTTTCTGAAGAGCAATTTCAAGTTCAGAAATCAAATTTCCATAAGTGCCCTGCAAAGCCAAATCGATTCTTCCTTTGATGCAAGTCAATGG
>JAYRIK010000143.1:0-10623 GCA_041906865.1 Candidatus Auribacterota bacterium | reverse complement strand
TCTGTGCTCATCTAGAAGATAAAGTTGTAGACTCCCGAGAATCTACCGAAGGGGATTCAATTCGACGTAGAAGGGAATGCCTTCATTGTGAACGCCGGTTTACCACTTACGAAAAAATAGAAGAAATCCCTCTTAAGGTTGTTAAAAAAGATAATACTCGAGAAGACTATGATCGCCGTAAAGTTCTCAGTGGCATTCTTAAAGCATGTGAAAAAAGACCTGTGAGTGTCGAACAAATAGAGCAAATGGTAGATGAAATTGAACGTGCTATTGAAAAAGGTCATGAACAGGAAATTGGTTCAAAAGAGATTGGTGAACTGGTTATGCAAAAACTCCATCATGTCGATGAAGTAGCTTACGTACGGTTTGCTTCTGTCTATAAACAATTCAAAGATGTAAATGAGTTTATGGAAGTTGTGAAAAAACTTCTGAAGGCCTAAGAATCCTGAGCAACTTGTGTCGTTCGCATATCAAAAATCTGACATTCCTTCATCAAAGAATCATAATATTCATAGAAAATCCTTTGACGCTTCTGATCTCGGACACGGTCTCTTAAAGATGCTTTTACCTTTTCAAAATTTTCCTTGGTAGGGGAAACCCTTTTTGAGACATAAACAAAAGCACTTACTTTCTGAGTTGTGAGAACATCAGAAATGTCACCATCTTTCAAATCCCATGCCTTATTCTTTAATCCAGATAAGGGATCATTAGGAAAGTGAGCTTGATCTCTTGTAAAAGCAGGAATTTCCAAAGACTTTTCACCAGATTCTTGACATGCTTGTGAGAATTCAAGTTTTTTCTCTAGCATCGCTGAACGTACTTTCTCTAAGAGAAGCCCTGCTTGTTTTTTGGCTTCTTCTCTTGATTTTGTTTCAATCAAAATATCTCGTACTTTACTTTCCACTTCACTTAATTCAGGAAGATAAGAAGCCTTTTCTTCTTTAGGAATAATCAAATAGTAAAAATCCTGAACTAAGAGAGGTTTCAAAGATCGATTTAATTTTCCTGAAAAAATTTGTTGCGAGACATCGGAACGATCCTTCCAAATCTGAGGAGGATTTTCTTGGACAAAGAAGGGGACTGACTGAATAGCAAAACCTTCTTTTTGAGCTATTTCAGATATATGGGCTTTTCTCTTAGAAAACTTACGATAAAGTCGATTAACCAACTTACCTGCTTTTTCGTAAGCCTTTTGACCTTTTAAATCATTTTGAATTTTTTCAGAAGCCTGATTAAGAGGCTCTTTATAGATATCTTTATGCTGATTATAATAAGCTTCGATTTCTTCGGGTTTGAGCTCTATTCTTTCTTGCATTTGTTTTAAGGAAATAGAAATGTATTCCACACTTCGTTGTATGCCTACACGAAAGGCTTCCTTGTGTTCATCAAAATAAGCTTTCACTTCATCCGAAGAAACAACAACATCTTTTAAAAAACGTTCAGAAGGGATTTCACAATAAAGTGTTTCTATCTTTTGATTTTCATAAAAAAATGATTCATAAATTTCATCTTCAGAAACGTCTACTAACTTCGCAAGTGTATTTTGATACTTCTCCATTAAAAGCGTTTCACGAAAGGCTTTTTCAAATTCAAAAATAGGCAAGTGAAGAGATTTTTCAACAAACAACTGATACATTTTAGGGTCAAAACCATCCTTTCCTGCAAAAGCTTTTTGAATAGCTTGGGATAATTCTTCATCGCTCACTCTAAACCCGGAACGACGTGCCTCATAAAGAAAAACCAATCTCTGCCAAGCCAAATGGGTAACAAATGTATCATCTAGCCCTTGAGGTTGTCGCAGACTGATCATCGCTGCTGCATGACTTTTAGCTTTTAGAAAATCTGAAAGAGAAACTTTTTGACCAAAAAGAACTCCCATAACTCGATCATTTTTTTTAACAAAAGCACTTTCGATTCCAAAAAAAACAAAGGGAGGAACAATCAGAAGAAGTAAAACCCACAAGATCAATTTAGTGTTCTTACGAATAGCTTTAAGCATTTTGCTCCTTATCAATTTATAGGTTGTTCATTCCCTAAAGAGCTATCCCACAGGGACTATAAAAGCTTGTGAAACCTTTGAATTGCTATTAATAAAACAACTGACAGCACTAGAAGGTCAGAAGTATAATAGGACCATATAAAAGTATGATATGGCTTCCTAATAAGCTCAGGCTATTATATTCAGTCAGCAAAAAACTGCAACAAATATACGTGAAGAATAATGCATATTCTTATTGATGCTCAAAATTTTTTATATTCAGTTCCTTCTTATCGTCAAATCTTGGCAAAAAGTTTTATATCCGCAACCAATCATCTTATTCATGATCTCAGTCAATATCGAGACTGGAGTGACGATGAAATCACGCTTGTTTTTGATGGACCCGGCATGAAAGAGTTACATATGGTTCCAAGCCTTGAACTTATATTTAGCGGAGAACTCTCCAGCGCTGATTCAGTGATTGAGAAAATGATTGGCCAAAGCAGTGTCAAAAAAAATTTCATGGTAGTAACATCTGATCACAGCATAGAAGAATTAGTAAATGCATTGGGGGCAAGATGTCTTTCTCCTCTTCTTTTTATGAAAATCATGGACCACGAAATTTCTGAAAAGAAAAACCGATATCGTAAGTTTTTGAAATAGGGAAATGAGGCAGATAGACCTTTTTTAGAGGTTTCAGAATTTAATTGCATTCATATCCCATTTTTTACATAATCGGGGCACGAAATATGTTACGCATAACTCTCATTTTTATGATTGTTTTAAGTTGTTTCATGATCCAAGGATGTTCAACTCCTGAGGGAGGTTCTTCTTTGCCTTGGTCACAGCCAGAGTCCTGGGAATCAAATCCATCTTTAGGAATGTCTTATTAAACTCACATCATCTTAGCCAAGAAGTGAAGCCATGACACTTCAATCAACAGACGAACTTCTTCCTAGAGAAAAACTCGAAGCCAAGGGTCCAGAAAATCTAAAAGATCATGAACTTCTCGCTATTCTTTTAAGAACAGGACGACAGAAGAAAAATGTTCTTGAAATTTCTCGTGAGATTCTAAAAAAGCATTCTTTGGAAAAACTCTTAGAACTCAAACTGGACCACCTTAAAGAAATCAAGGGAGTTGGATCAGCCAAAGCGAGTACGCTCATGGCTGCTTTTGAACTTTCAAAAAGAGCTTTTCAAAAGGGTTTAGGTGTTTCGCACACAATTCTTAAACCGAAAGATGCCCTTCCTTTGGTTGCGCATATTAAGGACTCAAAGAAAGAACATTTTATTGCCATCTATTTAAACTCTCGAAAACAAGTCATCCATCAAGAAACTATTTCAATTGGTTCTTTAAATGAAAGCTTGGTTCACCCCAGAGAAGCTTTTCAACCCGCGATTCAAATATCCGCATCTGCAGTCTTATTTGTTCATAATCATCCTTCTGGAGATGTAAATCCTAGCCATGAAGACGCGCTGGTCACAAAACGGCTTTGCCATGCAGGAAAGCTTTTAGGCATTGAAGTTGTAGATCACATCATCATTGCTAAAGAAAATTATTCAAGCTTAAGAGAACTAGACGCTGCCAACCAATTAGGTTTCCAACAAGAAGTTTAATTCCTATGGCTAAAACCTCCAAAGAAATCTTCACCCTTATCGAGAAGTATGTTTCTAAAGACGCTATGTCTTGGATTCTGAAAGATTGCCTTTCTCAAAATGAAATGGAGATGATTGCTCACCAATGTAGAATTCAAAGTCTTGAATCAAAAGGGGCTTCTTTATCGCCTGATTTAATGGCAAGAGAAATTTCGCAGGAATATTTCAAAAATCCAAAGGCACGTGAATTGATGGCTCATTATTTAAACATTGCTGCCAAAGCTGAACTACAAGAAGTATCCTCCATATCCATTCCAGATGTTCTTGCTAAATTGAGAGAAACCAATAGCCCTATGATGGCCACAGGCAGAGTGGGGAAGTATCTTTGGGCTCTTTTGTCAGATGAACGCCCCGAGGCTGTGAACATCATCCCTATTTTTATTTTGAAAGTATTAGAAACCATTCGTAAATTTACAAGCATTCTTCAACAACTTCAAAAAACAGAAAATTCTCATCTTAAAAAACCGAGTGTGCCCCAACCCCGCATTCCATCGCAAATAGAAGCAGAACTGTCTTCGATTAAAAAAGAGCTTTCCCAAGCCCAAGATGAAACTGAAAAGTTAAGAGAAAAGAATGCACAGCTTGATAAAAGATTAAGAGAGATTCAAGAGCAATACAAAATATCTCTTTCTGAAACTCAGCAACTCAAACACGATAAAAATACCACTTCTCAAAAGATCAAAAATTTAGAGCAAACGATCAAAAACATTAAAATTGAAAATCAAGATATTGAAGAATTTCAAAGAAAAGTTCATCAGTTGGAACGTGAAAAGAAAATGTTTGACCATGATTTAGAGAAAAAAGAGAAAGAGATTCAATCGTTAAAAAAACTCAAAGAAGAAAGCGAAAAGTTTAAAAAAGATATTTCAAACTTAGAAAAACAACTTAAAGTTAAAGAAATATTAATAGAAGAAAAAAGCGAGGAGGCCCATCGACTCAAAGAACTTCTCAAAAGAGAAACTGACGCTAAAAAAGTGATTAAAAAAGTTATTAAAAGTACAACTCCTCGTGTTGGAATTTTTGTAGATGTTCAGAATATCTTCTATGCAGCTAAGGAAAAATATGAAGGGCGACTTGATTTTCAAAAATTACTTTATGAAACCTTGCAAGGAAGAACATTGATTAAAGCAACTGCTTACGTTGTAAAAACCCCTGAAATTAATCAAAACAATTTTATTAGTGCATTAGAATCCCTCGGCTATGAAGTAAAAACAAGAAGCCTTAAAATACGCTTTGATGGATCAGCTAAAGGAGATTGGGATTTAGGAATCGCCATCGATACAATTTCTTTGGCTGATAAACTCGATGTGGTTGTCATCGTAAGCGGCGATGGAGATTTTGTGGATTTGGTCAAAATGCTTCAAACAAAAAACATTCGTGTTGAAGTTGCTTCTTTTCTACATAATACTTCTGGAGATTTATTGGATAGTGTCGATTCTCATTTTATCTTAGATGAAAAAATTCTTTTGCCATCATAAACCAGGGCTAAGAGCTATGAGTTAAGGGCTAGAAAAAATTAACCTTTCTTTGTTTGTAAGCGCTTAGCCTATAACTCTTAACTCTAAAAACCATGAAGATCAAAATTATCTTATGTTTCGCTCTTGCTGTACTGCTTAGTTATTTTCTATTTTTTTATGAAAATTCCGCACCTGTTAAATATACACCCTTAACTTTGCCACTCTTAACCCCTGACTTACTGGAAGCTCGTCTGCATGAAGGAGCAAAGCTTTTTCAACAATCAGGTTGTGTCCATTGCCATTATTTTCAAGGGAAGGGAAGTAAAATGGGATTAAATCTGGATCGACTCTCAAAAACTATGAACCCAGGCTTAGCCAAAGCCTGGATAGAAAATCCAAAACGCATGAAACCAAGCGTAAAAATGCCTAAAGCAAACCTCTCCCAAGAAGAAATTCTCTCTATTTTGTATTACCTATACCAATCTAAAACTGTATCGAATTGACCCCATTTTTATTGACAATGCACTCTCCTATCCCTATAATTATTATATATAGAATTATGTGGGACATTTATACTCACATCTAAAAAGGATTAAATGAAAATTAAAACAGCTATTATCATTAGTGTCATTTTGAACTTAGCCACAACAGCAGCGCTCATTCTTATTCATAAAAATTTATTTTTTGGCTTTTTTCTTCTTTTAAACTTTTTGGCTATTCCTCGAAAAACATGGGGGAGACAAACACTGGTTGTTCTGCTTTATTTGGGACTTATTTTTAATTTTGGCTGGCTGGTTTATCAAATTTACATCACTGAAGACATTCATACCCTTTGGTGGATATTAAGTTCTTTGGCTTTAGGTATTATTTATTTTATTTATAGTCTTCTCACTTTTACCTCTCAAGCAGCAAAATCTTATTACAAAACTGAAACACCTCAAGATCCTTATGATCCTGAAGGTTGGATTTGTCCAAAATGTTCCAGCAAGATGGTATTTGCAACCAAATGCTGGAATTGTGAATTTAAAAGAGGTGAGGACGAAAAATCTATCGACTCAAAATTTTCAAAACCTTCTACAACTAAAGAGGACAATAAAATTGACTCCTACATAAGGAGAAACAAAGTATGAATAATCATTCATTAGAAAAATCCTTTGTTTCTCTTAGTACTGGCCTACATTAATATACCTATGCTAATGAATGGCCTGGTACCTGAAGAAAAAGGTGGTGAAATAAAATCATGAGCAAGTCTGCTTTCTTTGAAAAACTTTTATCTCGCATTGAGAGAGTTGATCGAAAAAACGTCGAAAGTTATCTGGTTAAACTCGCTCAGGAAAAGGGATTGCTTGAAAGTATTTTTAACAGCATGCTGGAAGGCATTGTTGTTACTGATCGAGAACAAAAAATTATCCTTCTCAATCATTCCGCACAAGATTTTCTAGGTGCTTCAGTTGAGGAACTTCTCCATAAAAGTCTTCCAAAATATTTAGAATCTTTAGACCTATTAGAGCTTGCCCAACTCATTCAAACAGATTGGGGCAAACTTATTCACCGAGACATTCAAGTATTTCAGCCTTCTCCTCGAATTCTTCATTTAAATGTATTTCCTTTGATCAGCTCAGAAAATACTTTTTTAGGACTGGTTCTTATTTTGACAGACATTACGCGCAAAAAAGAAGAGGAGCAGGATTACCTGCGGACGGAAAAACTTCAAACAGTCAATTTAATGGCTGCCTGTATTGCTCATGAAATTGGAAATCCTTTAAATGCAATGGACATTCATTTGCAACTTTTAGAAAGAGACATTAAAAATAATACAGGAACAAAAGAAGAGCTGTTAGATTCTCTTAAAGTTATTAAATCAGAAATTAAACGATTGGATCATACGGTTCGAGATCTTTTAGCATCTGCGCGGCCTATTAAACCCAATCTTCAAGGTTCTGATTTAGCAAATCTCTTAGAAGACACATTCCAAATTTTTGATCAAGAGCTTCATCAAAATAAAATAACGGTTAAAAAATCTTTCGATTCAAAAGTTCCAAAAGCCATGGTCGATGAATATCAAATCAAACAAGCTTTTTCCAATATTATCAAAAATGCGATTGAAGCGATGCCCCATGGAGGTATCTTAAAAGTGTTTTTATATCAAATAGGGGGATTTGCCAGAATTTCCTTTGAAGACAACGGTGAAGGAATTCCAAAAGAAGTTCTCACAAAAATTTTTGAACCCTATTTTACAACAAAAACGACAGGTTCTGGACTGGGTTTAATGATTTCTTATCGTATTCTTAAGAATCATGGAGGAAAAATAGAAGTCTTGAGTAAAGAAGGAGAGGGAACAACTTTTACGTTAAGCTTCCCTTTAGATTTTAAGAAAAGCATGCAACTCTTGCCCGAAAGAAATGAAGAAGAGGTGGTTGTGGATGATCCCACCACCTCCTTGAGTTCACGAAGTGAACGACCTCTTCGAGGATCGCCTCTGGCAAACAAGGGGGTGGTGGGATGAAACCTAAAATTTTGATTGTCGACGATGAAATAAGTACACGTGAAGGACTCTCACGTGCTCTAAAGTCTAATTATGACGTGGAACTGGCCAAAAATGGAGTTGAAGCTTTAGAAATTCTACAGAAAAATTCTTTCGATTTAATGCTAACAGATCTTCGCATGCCAAACATGGGAGGATTGCAACTTATTGAAGAAGTAAGAAAAATAGATCCTGTATTGAAAATTGTTGTTTTCACAGCCTATGGATCGATTGAGACTGCTGTTGAAGCCATGAGAAAGGGAGCTCATGACTATTTATCAAAGCCTGTCAACCTTGACGAGCTGGAAATTATTCTTTCAAGAACAGTTGAAGCCAAAAGAATAGAAAATGAAAATCAACTTTTGAAAGAGCAAATTAATAAAAAACAAGGGTTTGAAAAATTGATTGGTGAAAGCTCTAAAATGCAAGAGATTCACGAATTAATTCAACAAGTTGCTCCCACAAAAGCAACCATTTTGATTCAAGGTGAAAGTGGAACGGGAAAAGAACTCATTGCAAACTCTATTCACAGCTTAAGCCCTCGGAAGGGAAAACCTTTTGTAGCTGTTCATTGTGCTTCACTCTCAGAAAACTTACTCGAGAGCGAACTCTTCGGTCATGAGAAGGGGGCTTTTACAGGAGCTCATGAACGCCATATCGGACGATTTGAAAAGGCAAACGGAGGAACTCTTTTCCTGGATGAAATTTCTGAAATTAGCCCTAGTATACAAGTAAAGCTCTTACGCGTTCTTCAAGAAACTGCTTTTGAACGAGTAGGAGGAACTCAGACCCTTAAAGTAGATGTACGTGTCATCTCGGCTACTAATACACAGCTCAAGAAAAAAGTAGAAGAAGGGACGTTCAGAGAAGATCTTTATTATCGCCTTCATGTGGTACAAATTGATATCCCACCTCTAAGAGAAAGAAGAGAAGATATTCCTCTTTTGATTCAAAATTTTCTGAAAGAAGCAGCTCAAGAAAATAACAAAAATGTCGTTTCGATTTCACCTAAAGCGACTGAAGCTCTTTTACAATACAATTGGCCAGGAAATGTAAGAGAACTTAAGAACACCATTCAAAGCATGGTGGTTCTTGCAAAGAAAGAAGAGTTAGGTCCAAATGATGTACCGCCACACATTCGCGCGGCCAAAGAAATCTCAACATTTACAAATCCAGGCATTCCCATTAAAGAAGCAGAAAAAAATCTTATTTTACAAACTCTAAACTCAACAAAATTTAATAAAAGCAAAGCAGCTCGTCTTCTTGGAATTAGCCGAAGAACTCTCCATCGAAAACTCCACGACTATGCCATTGATGCATAATGTCCCACTCAAATAGAGACAGTTTGTCCCACTAAAAACACTCTTTTTTTAGACTAAAAAAAATTAAAAATATAACTACTTGCTTAAGAGGGCGTTATGAATAATTCGAAATTAATTTTAGTTGGCATGTATATTGCTTTAATACAGTCAGAGAATTAGAAGTTTGTGCAAACAAACAAAATTTAGAATAAAGGAGATGAATTTATGGGAAAGATTATTGGTATTGATTTAGGAACAACAAACTCTTGCGTAGCTGTATTAGAAGGCGGTCAACCTGTTGTTATTGCCAACGCTGAAGGAGGAAGAACGACACCTTCTATTGTTGGATTCGCAAAAGGGGGAGACCGTTTAGTGGGTCTCACAGCAAAAAGACAAGCTGTCACAAATCCACTTCAAACTGTTTATTCGATCAAACGCTTTATGGGACGCAAACATTCTGAGGTTCAGCAAGAAATCAAACTTGTACCCTATACGGTTGTGCCGGCAAGTAATGGAGATGCAAGTGTCAAAATTGGAGAAAAGACCTATTCGCCCCCTGAAGTTTCTTCCATGATTCTTCAAAAGCTAAAACATGATGCAGAAGCTTATCTGGGAGAGAAAGTCACACAAGCCGTCATTACGGTTCCTGCTTATTTTAATGATAGTCAGCGTCAAGCAACTAAAGATGCAGGAAGAATTGCAGGTCTTGAAGTATTGAGAATCATCAATGAACCTACCGCTGCTTCGCTTGCGTATGGATTAGACAAGAAAAAGAATGAGAAAATTGCTGTGTATGACTTGGGCGGAGGAACCTTTGATATTTCTATTCTCGATATTGGTGATGGTGTTTTTGAAGTAAGATCCACCAACGGAGATACACATTTGGGTGGAGATGATTTTGACCAAAAAATCATGCATTGGATTGCCGATGAATTTGCAAAAGAGCATGGGATCGATTTAAGAAAAGATGCCATGGCCTTACAGCGTTTGAAAGAAGCTGCAGAAAAAGCGAAATGCGAGCTTTCAAGTGCACAAGAAACAGAGATTAATTTACCCTTCATTACAGCCGATGCTTCTGGACCCAAGCATTTGAACTTAAAGCTTACGCGTTCAAAGCTTGAACAATTAGTGGATGATTTGGTTCAAAGAACATTGGGCCCTGTCAAGCAAGCATTGAAAGATGCAAAATTACAACCTTCTGAAATTGATGAAGTGATTTTAGTGGGCGGGCAGACTCGAATGCCAAAAGTTCAAGAAGTTGTCAAACAACTTTTTGGAAAAGAGCCTCATAAAGGTGTAAATCCTGATGAAGTGGTAGCTGTTGGAGCAGCTATTCAGGCTGGCGTTTTAAAAGGGGAAGTAACGGATGTTCTTCTTCTAGATGTTACACCGTTGTCTTTGGGAATCGAAACCTTGGGTGGAATTACAACAAAGCTCATTGAAAGAAATACAACTGTTCCTACTAAAAAGAGTGAAATTTTTAGTACGGCAGCAGATGGTCAAACCAGTGTTGAAATTCATGTTCTTCAAGGTGAACGTGAAATGGCCAATGCGAATAAAACCATTGGAAGATTTCAATTGGTGGGTGTTCCTCCAGCTCCTCGAGGCGTTCCTCAAATTGAAGTGACCTTCGATATTGATGCCAATGGCATTCTTCATGTATCTGCCAAAGATCTTGGAACAGGCAAAGAACAGAAGATTACCATT
>JAYRIK010000142.1:0-3306 GCA_041906865.1 Candidatus Auribacterota bacterium | reverse complement strand
CTGCGAAGCAATCCCCAGCTTCTCTATGACTTGAAGTCCATTCACACCTTGATTTAAAAACTCATAATCCACCAAAAAAAGTGCGTTCGCACGGGCCTCTGGCGCCAGTCCTTCGTAAATGTCCACGAAGGCTTTAGTCGACGTATAACTCTTAAGCGAAACCCCCTGTTTTTCCGCTCCAATAGCACCTAGGCACTCAGACCATATACCATGGATGCTCGAATCATCATCGACAGAAAAAACGCTCATATCAGGCTTTAAACGCAGTTCCTCCACAAACCAATCTGGCGCCGACACTCTTGGCAGTTGGATTTGAATCATCGTTCCTTGCCCCTCACGGGATTGGATTTCGAACTTGCCACCATAGGCTTCGACTGTGGACTTTGCATGATACACCCCAAGCCCTGATCCGGAATTACCTGAGGACTCTTTGCCGTGGCTGACTCCGCGCTCACCAAGTTTTGCTAGAACAAACGCTGGGATCCCTTTACCATTATCGCTCACAATAATTTGAACAACATCTTTGTAGCCACGAATCCCCACAGTCACCCGACCAGTCCCTTCGGGGAAGGCTTCGATGGAGTTATTAATTAAATTAGAAAGCACTCGCTTTAATTCTGTGGCATTCACTGAAGCAAAGTACCCATAGGCCTTTGTTAGGTCTTCTTCAATACTAACGCCTATTTTTTCACGGAATTGAATGCGTTTTTCTGACAAGAGTTCACCCACCATCGAAGACATCAGAACAACCTCCATGGCTCCCGCAGGGGGGATCGCCAAAGGCGAGGGCGCGCTTTGCGCGGGGATGCTGCCTGTCGGGGGCGCCTTGCTTTTTTCAAGCAAGGAGTTGGAGATATCATTGATACGCTGAAGGGCACTACGAACAATCACCCGCTTTTGCTCGGGGAGCTCTTTTAAGTCCATCAACATCATATTCAGGGCGGATAAGGGCGAGCGGATGTCGTGGGAAACTTGCTGGGCGATTTCAGCAACCTTGGAAGCAAAGCGGATCTGTTCTTCTGCTAAGACCTTTTGATTAATGAGTTCTTGATTTCCAAATCTTGCTATAAAAAAAGCAAGTCCACCTATTAAGAAAAAAGAAATTACTGAAAATATATAAAAAACTAATGAGTGCACTTGTTTAAGGTCATTTGGGATTTTTGTTTGAACAATGGCGCAAGTTATTACAAGTTCATCTTTAAGTCTTTCTTTCTTAAGAAGAGATCCTATTAAAATAATGTCTTTATTCGGAATCTGCACAATATTTTTGTCGCACGAAGGAAGATCGCCTGATTTCAAAACAAGAAACTCTCTAAAACCATTGCTTGAACTATATAACCACTCTGTTTTTATAGGCGAATATTCTAACAAGGCAACTTCATCAAATATCTTTGCCATTCTTAGTCGACCTAAAGAAGCTGAAATTTCAAATAAATTACCTTCGGAAATCTCTTTCACAAGATTAATTTTAATTTGATCAGACACTTGTGTTGCATGAAAATAAAGAATTTTTCTCCATAATAAATTAAACCCAACAGAGGACAGGAATAAAATAAGAGCAATTGTCACTAAAGAAAAAAACAATAGCTTGAGATTTTTATTATTTTTTTTCATGGGGCAGCCACCCAACAGCACGTAACTCTAATGGATCTGCAAAAACATTATATCTAGATAAATCAACATTTCCTCGATGAATAAATACAAAACCAGAATGGGCAAATGTAATTGCACTGGCATCATTAAAAATGGATTCATTAATCTTTGTTGCGATCTTTGCTCTTACCTCTGGGTTCTGCTCTAATTCAGCTTGAGTGATTAAGTTCGGTATTTTACCTGAAGAATCTGGAATTCTTGCGCCAACACGACTCATAAACATCATTCGAAGATCTCCAAAAGGGTTCTTCACAAAAATCCCAGAACCTCTAGCTACAAGATCAAAATCACCTTCCCTTACTCTTTTCATTGCGTTCAATCTCGTCTCATATCTGAAAATATTCGGCTTAAATCCCATGATTTCTAAAGTACCTAGAATCGATTCATCAAGGGCCTTCTGGAGTTCAGGGTTTGAAAAATAAGGATAAAGGAGAACATCCAAAGATCCACGAGATAATTTTTTATTTTTTATACTCATTTGATGTGGAATATTGATTTTCTGATAACCAACTCCACCCTTTGGTATAAAAGAAGCATCTACAGTTATGTCCGTATTAAAAAGTTTTGTATTAGATGAAAATTTACTTAAAAAGATATCTCGAAATTCCTGTCTATCCTTGAGTGATGAAAAGGCTTTCTTTTTATAGTTTAACTCAACAAAGTGCATTCTAAGTGGTGGCTCTTGCGAAAACTCAATACCTGTTTGTTTAAATTCACTTAACATTGATTTGCTCAAAGAAAGACCGTGATCAACAATAAGATCTGCTCTGTTTGATTTCAAAGCATTAATAACTGAGTCTTCTTTGGTCGTGGGCCAATAGATCACAGCGCTTTGTGGTGACGAATCAACCGACTGATACATGTTTCTTGATATTAAGTGAATTGAATTTTCGCTTCTTTCACTGATCCTGTATTGACCAGACGAAATAGTCGACATGACATTCTTCCACTTTCCGTCTTTATCAAAACAACTTGGATGAGCTATTCCATAAATTGGCTGGCTTATGGCCTCAAGAAGACTTACTGGACGGTGTACAAATTTAAAAAGTAATTCTTTTTGTTCATTAATAAAAATTGACTTGCTTTCTTCGTTCATCGATTTCCAACTTTGAACTTCTGGCAATAAGGAATTAAGAACAAGCCCTTCTTTTTGAGTCAGCCAAAGAATACGTTTAAAGTTCATAAGAACAATTTCAGGCGTTATTTGCGAACCATCTTCAAACGTAATATTTTTCCTAATTTTAAACTTCCAAACTTTGCCATCACTGCTGACATCCCAAGTTTCAGCAATAACACCTTGTGGAACTCCATCAATAAGATCAGAAACAAGTGTTCCATATATATTTCTTGCGACCTGCATATTCGCATAATTATCAGCTTCATATGTGTCATACGAATTAATTGGACTAAAGAAGAAATATCGTAAAGGTTGTTTATTCATTGCAAAAACCTCCGAGAAAAATAGTAAAAGAAAAAAGTAGATTAAAGAATTCAAATTACAAATCTCCCACAATCACCCTCTGACAAGGGCACTGACCCATCAACAATAACTCGACTTACAAATACATCCGGATCCCATGGACCACTTATTAAGTTAGAAAATTTGATTTGTGGGAATCTTACTTGTGATACTTTATTCGTTGAGTGAAGACG
>JAYRIK010000141.1:0-2490 GCA_041906865.1 Candidatus Auribacterota bacterium | reverse complement strand
ACAGGCGAACCGTGTAGGGTAATTTCTGAAAGTCCTTGATGAATCAAAACTTTGACTTCTCTTTCAACAAAAGGAGGTCTCTGTGACATTCCTAAAGAAAGAAATGGCACTGTACAGAAAACAAGGAGTAAAAGAAGCTTTTTTGTTGTATTTTTCATAACTTATTCTCAATAAATATATTAAATTATGTTTAATAAATCGAATTAAGCTTACTGTTTATATACCACATGATTTAGAGAAAAGCAAATTTGGAAGGCAGAATTACAGTAACTCCCTCTGCTCCAATGACTCCTGTTTAATTTTAAAGTGATCATAAGCCAAAGAAGTGACTTTTCGTCCACTGGGTGTTCGCTTGAGATAGCCTTGCTGAATCAAATAAGGCTCATAAACCTCTTCAATCGTGTCACTTTCTTCAGCCAGAGCAGCTGAGAGAGTATTAATACCTACGGGTCCCCCTGCAAACTTTAAGGCAATGGTTTCAATGATTCTTTTATCCATTTCATCCAGCCCTTTTTCATCTACATCCAACATTCGAAGAGCGGCATCAGCAATGGGTCGGGTAATAAGCCCGTCTTTCGTTTTGACCTGGGCATAATCACGTACCCGTCTTAAAAGACAATTGGCAATACGAGGTGTTCCTCTGGATCTTTGAGCGATCTCATAAGCGCCATCTTCATCAATGGTTGCATTTAAAATTTTTGCGGCACGCAAAATAATTTCTTTTAATTCTTCAGCGGAATAATAATCAAGTCGTGCCGTGAGGCCAAAACGGGAACGTAAAGGCGAACTCAAAAGTCCACTTCGTGTGGTGGCTCCTACAAGAGTAAATTTTTTAAGATTAAGGCGTACAGATCTTGCATTAGGCCCTTTATCAATCATGATATCCAACATAAAATCTTCCATTGCAGGATAAAGATATTCTTCTACCACATGATTCAGTCGATGAATTTCATCGATAAATAAAACATCCCCTTCTTGAAGATTTGTCAAAAGCCCCGCCAAGTCTCCAGGTCGTTCAATCACTGGGCCTGACGTAACTTTAATATTGGCACCCATTTCCTGAGCAAGAATATATGAAAGAGTCGTTTTCCCAAGCCCCGGAGGCCCTGATAAAAGAACATGCTCCAGAGGTTCTTTTCTGCTTGAAGCCGCTTTCATAAAAACTTGCAGACGTTCTTTTAGCTTCTCTTGTCCAATAAATTCATCCATCAAATTAGGACGAAGAGAAATATAAAATTGTGGATCTTCCTGCAGGCTACTGACAAGAATTTTTTCTTTCGACATTGTTTTTACCGATTTAAAATATTAATAGAATTTCTAATAAGTTGTTCAAGACGGATGGTTTTGTCTGAATCTTGATAGGCCTCCTGAACAGCTTCCTTCGCTTTTGGCCTTGTATAGCCAAGAGATGTGAGAGCTAAAAGAGCATCCTTCATCATCTCATTCATTTCTCGAGAAGCCTGAGCTTCTGGAGAACCTTCTTCAAATTGAAACGCCAAAATTTTATCTTTTAGTTCTAAAATCAATCGACTTGCTGTTTTTTTACCAATTCCAGGAATGCTGGACAAATATTTTTCATCTTCATTTTCAATAGAAGTTTTAAAATCTTTAGGCCCTATCCCATTTAAAATGCCAAGAGCGAGTTTGGGGCCGATTCCAGTTACACTTAAAAGAAGTTTGAAAAGATCTTTTTCTTCTTCATTTAAAAACCCATAAAGAGCTTGAGTATCTTCCCTTACATGAAAATAAGTA
Source organism: Candidatus Auribacterota bacterium (assembly GCA_041906865.1). Taxonomy (GTDB): domain Bacteria; phylum Auribacterota; class JACPWU01; order JACPWU01; family JACPWU01; genus CAZXEQ01. The sequence continues at coordinate 738 of JAYRIK010000141.1, read as the reverse complement.
TAGAACGTGAGAGCGGCTCCAATCTCTGGCAAAAGAATCAAGGATCGTACAGGGATATGAATTTCATATCCAACACCCTGAACATCCAAAACCACAATTGAATCTTTTATTTTGTTTAATTTACCTGATAGGTATGAATACATTATTCACAATCCTTGATTCACGATCTTATATAATGTGCATGGCATATTGCGACAGCCAAGGCATCGGTAATATCTTCGGGTCCTTTGATTTCTTTCAATTTAAGCAAAGAAGTAACCATCATCTTAATCTGAGATTTATGAGCTGCACCAAAACCTACTACGGCTTGTTTAATGCGACGCGGTTCATACTCATGAATAGGTAATCCTTGATGGGCTCCCGCTAGAATAGCAACCCCTCTTGCTTCCCCCAATTTAAAGGCTGTATTCGGATTTTTACAATAAAAAATAGACTCAATCGCTACACAGTCAGGCTTTGCTGTTTCAATAACCTTTAGAAGTTCTTTAAAAATTTTAACAAACCTGTTTGGAAGGGATACTTTGGATGAACTTGTGATGCATCCATATTCAATTGTCGAGAACCTGCCTGCTTGTACTTCAATAACACCAAAACCTGTGCGTAATGTACCTGGATCAATTCCTAAAATTCGCATAATTAATCGGAAGTCAATAAGCGATAACTCATCGTAAATAAAATAATCATTATTTCTATGAACGATCGACTAAAGACTATTCCTTTTCAAGAACCGCTAAGATT
>JAYRIK010000140.1:0-2527 GCA_041906865.1 Candidatus Auribacterota bacterium | reverse complement strand
TTACAAAAATCATAGCCTCCACATTCATTTAAGTTAGAAAATAGATCCTTAATTGCATATCCCGTTATACTGTACGCCGCAACAGTCATGAATTGTGCCATTCGTGGATTTTTTTTGCCTAAAGCGATCATTCCTAGTATTGAAATCATTTGAATAATAGGACCGGCAGCACTACGCAAACTGATAGAACCAGAATCTCCCAATATTTCTCCTACTGACGACAATTCTGAAGATTTATATTGACACCACCCTTTAAACCCCCAGCTATGAAGAGTAATTTCAAACCCTCCCCGAAATAAAATTTGGTTTGCCATAGCATGACCAAGTTCATGTATATATATCCAAAAAGGGAGGGTTGCTACTGAAGATACCATTGTTGCAAAAAATTTCATCCCCTGAGGCTTTTGCAAAACGATTTGAGTGCTCTAGAATTGAAAAATGGATCGTTGAGCACCGATGATCTTTCAATTTTTCAATTCTAGAGCACTCAAATCCTATCGCAAAGTGACCTCCCCTCTCTTTTAAAGTCTTCCAAAACCATTTTATGCGCCTTGAAGCGTTTTTTTTCAGCTTGTAAGCAAGCGCAAGCTTTGATTTGTTGCTATTTCTTTGGGTAGTTTATTCTTTCTAGATAACTTATGTAGTAAACCGCATAAGCTGATCGGCAGCAAGAACCAATACGCCAAACATTAGATGACAGGCCACCTTAACTTGTCCTCGGACCCTGACCATGCGACCACCGAACTCGTCTTTCAATCTTGAATTAGCACGTTCTGCCGTTGTTCTCTCGTTGTAACGAACATCCTCCGCATTTTTCAAATTAAGCAATCTTCGTCTTTGAGCTTCCGCTTCTAACTCTTCTGCTAAAACTTTATCCCTTCGTGGATTTTTATCCACTAACGGAACATGTTCTAACGATTTACTGTACGAGAGAATTCCTGGAACATCATAAGCAGAATCCATTAAATCATACAAATTCACAACACGTTTTGCTGTCATTGCAGCTAAGGGAATTGCTACTTGACTATCGTGAACCGAAGCCGATGTTAGAATTGCACTAAGCGGAATACAACCATCTCCAGTATCCAAGTGTAATTTGTAACCTATCCAATGCTCTGCATGTCCTTTACTATTTTTCTTGGTTCCTATATCACAGGCCGTCGGAAGATCCTTTAACATTTCTTCTAAGGACATCGTTTGTTGTTTTTCTATACGGCTTGGTTCTTTGACGGGTCTTTCTTCTCCTTTTTTAGGACGGCCTCGCTTTTTTATGGGTCTTTCACTTTCAAGTTCTGACTGATCATTATTTTTCCTTAACGGTTTTTCTCTTGCCTCAATCGCTGTAGAATCGCGCGAATTGTGCATCACAATGGCTTCGTTTTCTCTATAAACTTTATTGATCAAAGCTTCATGCACACGCTGTGGCAACTGTGTTTCGGCAAAATCTTTCATAGCTCTTGAAAAAGTGGCTTCGCTGGGAATCTGTCGAGAATTCTCCCAACCACAAATTCGCCTTAAACTTTTATCAGAATGTAGCCTCTCCCATAACGATCTTGTTGTAGACATATTATAAACCATTTTTGCTACGAAGGAACGAGCTATTGCTGTGCGAGTTTTTCGAGGTCTACCCTCATATCCGCGATAATCTGGGATAAATTGTTCAATGCGGACGACCTCTAATATTGTGATGAGCCGCTGTTGTTTTTGTGTTAGTGGGTCAAGTTCTTCTTCGAGAAAAGGGAAAAGAGACCCTTGAATTTTTGACCAGTATTGTGATATCGTTTGTCCGAGCTTGCTCATTCAGGAAATCCTTCTTTGGTGTGGTTTTAGGGTGTGTGATAATGCCCACAATATACCATAAGAAGGATTATTCCTGTATAAAAAAATCTTTTTTTCTAAATTTCAAAGAAAATTCACGTTTTAATCGAGTTTTGCAAAAGCCTCACATATTTCGTTTTAAACCTCTTGAGGAGTCCGATTTTGATTTGGTCTATCATTGGTTTAATCAACCTCATGTACAAGATTTCTATTCTCTTAGGTCCTGGACATTAGAAGAAGTTCAAAAAAAACTGCTTCCCTACCTTAATAAGGAAAAAGGAGTACAAGCTTACATAGCCTATTTAAACAAAAAACCTATAGGGTATATTCAGAGCTGTCCTATCAAAGAACACCCTTGGGCAGATCAAGATTTATCCGAAAGTGTGATTGAAACAGCTGCTGGTATTGACCTATTTCTTGGATCGCCTTTTTCGTAAAGAACTCAGCTCAAGCTTAAGAAATTCATGAATACAGCTATAAAAATAAAAAATCTTTCTAAAACGTTTACTGCCAGAGACACATTTCCAGGTGTTTTTGGAACAATTAAAGGGCTTTTTTTTGCTAAAAACCGCGAACTGATAGCGATAAAAGATCTTTCATTTGAAATTGCGGCAGGAGAACGAGTAGCTTTTATTGGACCCAATGGGGCAGGAAAATCAACAACGATTAAGATGTTAACTGGAATCCTTCATCCCTCTTCTGGAGACGT
>JAYRIK010000139.1:0-6308 GCA_041906865.1 Candidatus Auribacterota bacterium | reverse complement strand
ATTCAAGTCCCCAATTATTTCAATTTACTGGAAAGAACTTAAGTTTTTTAAAAACAAATAAGCTAAACAAGATCTTGCTGGGAGGGGGACTTGAACCCCCACGGGTTGCCCCATACGCCCCTTAAACGTACGTGTCTGCCGTTCCACCATCCCAGCTAAAATTCGAATTTCTTAAAAAACAAGGGCTGAAGTATACCAAAACATTTATGAATTTGACAACGCAGTTTGAATAAAAAATTTACTCTTTCAGTAGATTGGCCCTTATCCGCCGAACTAACCCAAATGAACTTCTATACCTCTTTGAGCAAAAGCCTTCTTTACCCAATAAACAAATGGAATGGCTAAAAAAGTAAAGAATGCACTGATGTAAACAAAAAGTTGCAAAATTAAGACCATAGGATTATGCGTGTGTGCCATATTAAAGCAAGAGCTCTCAAAAGAATTCATCCATGGACTCATCCAAGAAGCACTAAAAAACTGATATAGTCCCCCACCCACCACATCACCAATCGCATTGGTGAGATTAGAAACTGACATCAATAATGCATAAATAAAACCCGCATTGCTTTTAGATGCTGCTTCGCCTGCCAAAGTTAATGGAATTAAAAAAGCAGGAATAGATGCAAAACCAAGCACGACCTGAACCATGAGAGACCACCAATGATAACGATTCCAATGCGATAAAAATTCTAAAGTTTTATAGAATCCATTCCCTAGCCAATTACCTTGAAAATGGCCTGACCAATTCAAAATTTTCTCCCAGGGAAAAGGGATTGAAAAAGAAAGAGGATGAGTTGGAGGCAAATAAAAGTAATAGCCTGCCAACAAAGATACAACGCCGAGTCCAATCATGGCATACAGATATTTATCCCAAGTAATCAAGCTAAAACGTCGCACCACCCAACGGTAGCAAAGCATGGAAAGAACCAACATGACACTTTCCACGACTCCTAGAACTCCAAATATCATAGGAGTAAATTGTAGTTCTTTAACCTTATACATTCTGGAAACATACCCCAGGGAAGGGCTAAAATTCCAAGCAATGATAAAAGCAACCAAGAGTAAAATATGTCCTTCACGTTTCCTAAAACTTGAAAAAGCAGTTCCAAAAGTTCTTATTTTTGAAGGAATTTTCCTTATTCTGTGTCTCAAAGGAGGCCTTTCTTTTTTTGAAGCAGACTGATTTCTAATAATTTTTTCTTCTTCTAAATTTCGAAATCCAATCAATGCAGTAAAAAGAGGGAAAAATCCTGTAGCGACAAAAATAATCCAATAAGGGAAAACACCATCTTGAACTTTCTGTTGAAACCATCCACTGCTTAAGGCAACCAAAATAGAAGCAAATCCCAACATCAGCCATTGATAATTAACAAAAGCCCCTACTTGCTTCCATCTCTGACCATATTCGACCATCAATGCGTCCACAACCACATCCACAAAGGCATAAGCCAATTGTGCCAAATTGATAAAAATAAAATAGGGCACCACCCAGTGAAGATCAAAGTACGCGCACAATCCTACAGAAGACCAAGAAAAAAGTGCTACAAAAGCCATGATGACAAAATAAGATTTTCGTCGATATCCAAAGAGAGGGAAACGATCTGAAATAAAACCCCAAAGAGGTTTGATAAACCAAGCTAAATGATTTAACCCTTGGAAAAGTTGACCAGCGACAGGTCCCAATCGAAGAACATTCATCAAATAAAAAGAAATGGAAAGATCAGGAAGACCTTTCATACCTTGAGAGAAATAAACAATGGCAAAGACTTTTTTTAAACGCCGAATATGTGAAGATTCTTCAGAATGTGAGATTGTTTCGGACATAGAAAGGACTTAGATATTTTAAAGTTCAAGGATCAAAAGTAAGAACAAAGAAATTAGATGTTTCAACTTTTGAATTTAATTAGCAGTATCCTGAGCAGATGATTCTTTCAAATTTCCAGAAGCAACTGCAGATTCCTGTAATAACCCAGGTTGAGATTCTGCTTTCTCTTCAACAGCTTTAGGAGAAACATTTGATTCTGAAGTTGAAGCGGTTGTTTCGACAGGAACTTCTTGAGAACTCGTTGTCGAAGAAGTAGCAGTTTCTGTTGAGTCAGTAGGTGAAGATGCAACGGATGAATCTGTTTTAGCCTTTTCGCCCAAAGGAAGATCTTTGGTAATTTCTTTTAAAACTTGTTGAAGCTCTTCTTTTGACTTTCCTTCTAACCCTGGCAAAGTCTTCTCTTTTTCAGTCGTAGTCTGAGTTGTAACCAGAGGTTTAGGTGTTTTCACCACAGAAGAACTTTTACGAGCTGTTGTAAATGCAAGCCCCAAACTGGTAAGCATAAAAAGAACGGCCATCACCGTTGTTATCTTTTTCAAAAAATCACTCGCCTGAGCACCCAACGCTGATTCAACGGCGGCAGTTCCAAAGGTTGCAGCAAGTCCAGCACCCTTCCCCGCTTGTAGCAAAACAATAGTGATCAAACCCAAACAACAAATCACGTGAATCGTAATTAACAATGTTATCATTTACTTTCCTGCTCCCTTTTATATCACAAATATAAATTTTTACTGTTCGAGCCTGCCCCCTATTGGGGACTATAAAAGCTTGTCGAGAACAATCATGCTTAAATTTATCTTCTCGACTTCCGCTCGAAGAATAAATGTAGAGACCTATTTTGCAACAGACCTTAATTCTTTAAATTGCACAATCCTAGCAAAGGACTTTACATCCAAACTGGCCCCACCTACCAAAGCTCCATCAATATCTTCCTGAGCCATCAATTCATCAATATTCTCAGGTTTTACACTGCCGCCATATTGTATCGGAAGTTGATTTGCAACACCATCTCCAAATAGCTCCTTCAAAATCTTTCGAATAAACGCATGTACTTCTTGAGCTTGAGCTGGAGTTGCATTTCGGCCTGTGCCGATGGCCCAAACAGGTTCATACGCCACAATGCATTGAGAAATTTCTTGAGATTTGAGTCCTTCAAAACCTTTAACGATTTGTGTTCGAATCACATCAAACGTAATATTTTTTTCTCTCTCTTCAAGAGTTTCACCCACGCAAACAATAGGTTTTAATCCTTCAGCCAAAGCTTTTTTGAGTTTACGATTAACAATCGCGTCATCTTCACCTAAAATCTTCCGTCGCTCTGAATGGCCTAAAATCACATAAGAAGCTCCTGCTTCTTTTAACATCTTGGCAGAAATTTCACCGGTGTAAGCCCCATCTGATTCCCAGAAGAAATTTTGAGCACCCAAAGCAATACTAGAACCTTTCAATTCATGAGCAACAGCACTTAAAGCTGTAAACGGTGGACACACAATGCAAAAGCGATTGTCTAAGGCTCCAAGTTCTTGTTTCAAAGCCTTCACAAAAGCCACCGCTTCTGCGATGGTTTTATTCATTTTCCAATTTCCAGCAATGATATGTTTACGCATAGAGTTTTCACAATAAATTTTTGATTTTATAAATCTTTTCTAGTTCTGCGTCGTGCGTAAAAACTGAATGAGTTCTCGACAAGCTTTTATAGTCCCTGATAGGGGACAGGCTTGAACACTATCCCAAAGGAACTGCAAAGGCCCGCGAAGTACTGTTCCCGCAATAATATTCTTCGAGCAAACACAGTGAGTCGAGAAGCTTCATTTTATTCACGCATCCCGCATAACGCAACGCGCACTACGCCTTTTCCGTCAACGCTGCAATTCCAGGCAATTCTTTTCCTTCCAAAAACTCCAAAGAAGCTCCACCGCCTGTTGAAACATGTGTCATTTTGGAAGCTAGATTAAGCCCCGCTACCGCTGCCACAGAATCGCCACCACCCACAATCGTTGTAGCCCCCTTACACGCAGCCATAGCTTCAGCAATGGCCTCTGTGCCTCTAGCAAACGGAGTCAATTCAAAAACCCCCATAGGTCCATTCCACAAAATGGTTTTAGCTGCTTCAACTTTCTGAGTGTAAAGTCGAATGGTTTCAGGCCCAATATCAGCTCCCATCCAACCCGCAGGAATTCCCCCTTGAGGAACAATTAAAGTCTGTGCACCTTCTTCTAATTTTTCTGTGACCACATGATCCACAGGAATTAATAACTCTTTTCCATTTTTTTTAGCTTGAGCCAAAAGATTCTTTGCAAGTTCAATTTTATCTTTTTCCACCAAGGAGTTCCCAATCGCACATCCTTTTGCTAAAAGAAAGGTATAGGCCATGGCCCCACCAATCAAAAGCGTGTCTACTTTGCTCAATAAGTTTTCGATCACAGTGATTTTATCAGAGACTTTGGCTCCGCCTAAAATAGCAACAAAAGGTCTTTGAGGACGATTCACAGCTTCATCTAGATATTGAATCTCTTTTCTTAAAAGATATCCGCTGGCCGATTGAGCAAGGTAACGTGTGATGCCAGCCATGGAAGCATGGGCGCGATGGGCTGTTCCAAAAGCATCATTGACGTAAAGTTCACCTAATTTTGCTAAATTCTTAGCGAAATTTTCATCACCATCTTCTTCTTCTTGATGAAATCTTAAATTTTCTAGAAGAAGCACATCTCCTGATTTCATCTTCCCAACCATGGCTTCGACTTCTGAACCTACGCAATCAGGAGCAAGCTTCACTTCTTTTTTGAGGAGTTCACCTAGACGAATAGCGACAGGCTTGAGACTCATTTTGGGATTGGGCTTGCCCTTGGGGCGACCCAAATGACTCATGAGAATGACTTTAGCTCCTCTATCCAAACAATACGAAATTGTCGGGAGAGCTTCGCGAATGCGTGTGTCGTCCGTAATATGCAACGCATCATCCAGAGGAACATTAAAATCCACTCGAATGAGAACACGCTTATCTTTGACTACAAGATTTTCAACGAACAGCTTCGGCATAATTCCCTGCCTTGACCATATACTTCAAAAGGTCTACGACTCTATTGGAATAACCCCATTCATTGTCATACCAGGAAACAATCTTGAAAAATCGCTTTTCGCCTTTGAGATTGTTCTGGAGAGTAGCCAATGAATCATAAATCGAAGAATTTTCATTATGAATGAAATCCGTTGAAACAAGTTCTTCATCTGCATAGGCCAGATAAGATTTCAAATAAGTCTGAGAAGCACGCTTCAGCAGAGTATCAATTTCTTCAATAGAAGAATCGCGTGTGGAACGAAAAGTCAAATCTACCACTGAAACATCAATCGTTGGAACGCGGAAAGCCATACCTGTGAGTTTTCCCTTCGTAGCGGGTAATACTTCACCCACGGCTTTAGCAGCACCTGTCGTTGAAGGAATAATATTAATGGCTGCGGCACGTCCACCTCTCCAATCCTTCTTAGAAGGGCCATCCACGGTTTTCTGTGTGGCTGTATAAGAATGAATGGTGGTCATCAAACCTGTTTCAATGCCAATGCCCTCTTTCAAAAGCACATAAACTAATGGAGCTAAACAATTGGTTGTACAAGAAGCATTTGAAACGATGTTATGTTTGGCTGCATCATATTCCTTTTCATTTACTCCCATCACCAAAGTTTTCACATCACCTTTGGCTGGGGCTGTGATGACAACCTTCTTAGCTCCTGCGGCCAAATGTCCCTTGGCTTTTTCAGACTCTGTAAAAAGTCCTGTGGATTCAACGACGTATTCTACATTAAGAGCTCCCCAAGGAAGCTGGGAAGGATCTTTGGTGGCCATAATGCATTTAATCTTATGTCCATTCACAATCAAAATATCATTTTCTTCTTTAGAAGAATCGCTTTTGGCTGTTTCAATTTTATGTTTGAATTTGCCATGAACTGAATCATATTTCATTTGATAAGCAAAATAATCGGCGTCCGTTGAAATATCTACCACCGCTACCACATCAATCTCTTTACCCAAAAGTCCCTGATCACAAATAGCCTGAAAAGCCATTCTTCCAATTCTTCCAAAACCATTAATCCCAATACGTGTTGCCATTTTAAAGCTCCTTTCTTAAATCAAAATTGTTCCCTTTTATGAGGGAGTTTAACCAGTGATAAATCCTGAACATTCTATCGTAAGAGGGGGCACTGTCAAGCGTGAAATCAAGAGCAATAGAACTTACAAGATAGATAATTTATTAGGCCCTAGATTCAATGTATTCCTTACGTCTGTATCTATCTATAATATGTGAATCTAGAGAAATAGGAGGTAAAAGTCTTATCACTTCCTTTATCTCATCACGAGCCTTTCGAACACGTTCCTTTTCTTCCCCTTCTTCTAAGTCTTTTAATTTTTCATCAATAACCTCAGCTACAGCTTCCACCCAATAGAAATTCAGCATTCCAATATCTTGCCCATTCATCACCATACGTT
>JAYRIK010000138.1:0-3639 GCA_041906865.1 Candidatus Auribacterota bacterium | reverse complement strand
CTGGATTGCCCCGTTAGAAAGGTCGTAATGGCAATTAAAACCCCACAGACGGGAAAATAAGAGGCTCTGGCAGGGTCTTTTGGGGTGAGAGTGAAAACGAAAATTGAGGGCATTTCTATTACAAAAATATCTCCCATTGCCTAAGTGATGCCCAAATGCTATAAGTTATTGATTATAGGGGGTTTACATCACCTCCACCATTTTTGGAACCTGGAATTCTGTCTAAGCTGTTGATTTTGTTTGAATCTGACTTTGCAAGCTTGGGGAGTCAGGTTCCGAGGTTTTACAGGGAATCAATAATATAGAAAGATTTTTATTGTTCGGGATTAACAAATATCCAATTCAAAAACCACTCGCCACCTTTTAGCGGGGAAAACTTTTCCATTGCGGAAGCACCGAATCTACCAACTCCTTCATCTTTTATTAGACCCAAGGAAAGGAGTTCAGAAATTAGAATTCTTAAATGCTCCTTTGGAATCTCCCCGAATACTTTTTCCAATATTAAAAACTGGTTTGTTTCTTTTGCTCTAGGCTCTGAAATTACTGAAACCTTAAGGCCCTCATATGGATCAATGCAAACTGGAGCTTCGCAAATAGCTTTTAACAAACGTATGTGGTCAACGGTAAGATCTCTCAATAATCTGGTTGCGGTTTCAGGTTCATTCCAATTCTTAGTTTTATTTGATTGGTTAATAAAGATATTTGCGATCATAGATCTTTTCACATCATCTCGTGTGCGATCAGATTCTTCGATGTGGGAACGAAACAGGTCAAAAACTTCCTCCGGAAACCTATTGATTAGGATTTCAATTTTTTCAGGATTCTTCCTAGAGTATTCAGCAAGGGAATTTATATATTTTTCTAGTCGATTATATCGAAAAACTGGTGCCTGACTTGTTATCAGAACATCGATCGATCCACCAATGTAAGGAATAGTTTGAATTAGGGCCCTTATTTTTGGACTGTCTTCATAACCAGATGCAATTTGTTGGAGTTTATCTTTGTTCATTTAAAACACCAATCGCAACCGTTCTACGATTGAATCAATAACCTTATCATCCAAATCAACTTTCATTTTCTTGGCTACGATACTTTGTAACATTATGACAGTTTTAATGTACTCAATTTGCTCATCAAGTGAAAATCTTGGCCAGTTTGAATTACTTTTCATTCGATTGTGGGACTTGATTAAAAGTTGAAGGTTATCAGGATGATGTTTTCCAGGATTTTCTGAATGAAGCAAAGCTTGTGAGTGGTCAACCTCAAAGTCTAATCTAAAATATGAATTTAGATTGTCAGCAATAGCTTGCATTTCATCAAGTCGGTAACTGTCTTTTATTGAGAGTCCCTCGAGATCTTGTTTTATTTTTTGAGACCTGTTTAAAGGCTCTGTATCTTCATCAATTTCTTTTTTAATCAATAAAGCTTTTCGGTCTTCTGATAAGTATCTAACTTTTCTTGGTCTTTCAGATTCATCTACTTCTACAAGTCCAGCAAAATCACCCGTTGAAATCCAAGAGCTAATTCTTGCTGCTAGCTCTCGTAAACCAGTAGATGGATTTTTATGATTGGCAGCTTCTTTATTGGCTTTTTCAAGTAAATCTGGATAAAGCTCGCCGACCTTGATGGCCCAGTTTGATACCGTTGTCCAATTGGTCCATACCGGATAGATACTTTACACTTTGTACCGGAGACATCCTTTACACTTTTTCAAACCCAAAAGGATCATCCACTGGTTCAACTCTAGAACCTCGTTCATCGAAGTAACCTAGATCATAATCCATAAAACTTACGACCCAGAGGCCGTCTTCCATTTCTTTTATTCCAACTTGCTGACCCGCAAATGATCTACTTAAGCTGACTTTCAAAGTCTTCGTACAGATTCTTCCGCACTGAGTGACTGTGATTGTCTGATCATGCATTGGATAAAATAATGGTTCTAATTTCTTAAATTCTTTATCGGACTTTTTATAAATTTCTGAAGGATATTTATTTTTTATTCCTTCATGTGGTCGCTCGCTATTAAAAACATTTTGAAAATTATCAAAACATTCTTGCTGCGATACCAGTGTTTGTCTTGGTGGCCGTGTGGTTGCAAGTTTTAATGTTAAATGCATTCGCTCATGCCTGCCATTTTCTTCAGGGTGACCGGGATTAATCCGTTCTAAATTAATTCCATGTCGCATCCACCATACTGACAGCTTTGTTAAATTATAAAAGGACTGACCATTTGCAAATGGGTTTCCATTATCAGTTCGTAAAGAATCAGGTATACCAAATTCTTTAAAGGCTCTCGTAAAAACTTCGAATGCAAATTCTTCTCTGGTTGATGATAAAGCATCACATTTAATTAAATACCTTGAAGCATAATCAGTGATCGTCAGTGGATAACAGTATTGACGATTGCCCAGCATAAATTCACCTTTGTAATCGGCACACCAAAGTTGATTGGGCTCCGTAACATGTTCTAATGGTGTTCCTGTCACTTTGAATCTTCTTCGTCCTAATCGGTGCTTCACTAAGCCATGTCGATCAAGGATAGCATGTATAGTGCTTTTTGCTGGCGTTTTTACATCAGGATATTTTTTAGTAATTTTTTCTCTGATTTTTGGAGCGCCCCAATCAGGATAATCACGTTTCAAATCCAAAATCATCGCCTCAACTTGCACGGGTAAAGCATTCGCATAGCGATGTGGTGTTCTTTTTTGTTCGACCAAAGCGCATTGACCCATCATTTTATAACGATCAATTAATTTATAAGCTGTTGGTCTGGTAATTCCAAACTCTTTGCACAGTGGGGCTATCTTTTCGCCTTCAAGATACCTTGCTATAAACTTTAACTTCTCATCCATTTTATTACACTCCTTCCAACCCATTGGAATTCCTCCTTGATTGGAAAAGTGTAAACTATGTCTCCGGTATAAAATGTAAACTATGTGTCAGGACGGACAAAAAATGGAAAAGCGCCGCGAAGAAAATTATAGCGAACAGCACTGTAATTTCTCGTTTGATATATCACAACTTGCAAACATTCTGGGTTGTAAGACAAAGCGAGTTGAAGTCATCCTGAGGACATTCCAAGAAAGTTCTCTACTCAAATTCGATATAGACAAATTCACTGTTAAAATTGAAATGCCTAAGCTATTGGAATTCCTTGATCGTGATACAGATCGAGCGCGGCCACCACGCGGCCAGACCGAGCTAAGAAATAGAATAGATAAAAAAATAGAAAAAGAAGAAACCGAAGCAAAAATGGGAATGCCTTATTTTTATAAGGAGGCGGATTATTTTCTAAGTGCAGTAAGCCGTTATGGATCAAACGATGTCGAAAATTTAAAAGCTTATTTAGGGGAGGAGAGATGGCCATTGTGGTTAAGTATTGGCGGACAGAGGATTCGTAATACTCCACCGACTGAAAAGGGTCGTACTGAATTGGCATATGCAATCAAGCGCGTTGTTGAATCGGTAAATAACATCACGAAGCAATGAATAATCGTCAAACTGCAAAAGCTCTTCTGAGATCAATTAAGCCACAAATAGAGGGTTACGCTCTAATGAAACTACGCTTACTCGGTCAGAAACCAACAGTCGATTTGGCTAAAGAAATAGCTAAAGAAGCTGCCCCTCGATTTGTAGATT
>JAYRIK010000137.1:0-4231 GCA_041906865.1 Candidatus Auribacterota bacterium | reverse complement strand
TAAATATTCGACTCCTTCGCCTACAAATAACTTATAAGCCCAAGGTGCATGGGTAGGAAAGCCCAACTGGCTGAGAACCTGATTCATAGAATCAGCAAGATCGTCCAGTGTATCGAGCAAGGTTCCATCTAAATCAAAAATAATGGCTCTATAAGTCATTTTTCTTTCCTTGAAGTGAAATTAAAATAGCATGAACTTTATAAAATAAAAAGATATCCCTTTGTGGGAGATTTTGAATTGTCATGCAGATTATGATCTATGTCATATTATGGTCTCCAGGCTTTTGTTAGCCTTTAGGAAAAAGGAGGGTAATTCGTTATGTCTACTACTTTAAATGCAGAAACGAGTGTTGAGGATTTTTTTAAGACAGATCATGATCGTTTAGATGAGTTGTTTTTCCTTTTTCGAAAGTTTAAAAGATCTAATTTTTTAAAATCCATAGAATTTTTAAAAAGATTTGAACATGGACTTTTGCAGCATATTACTTTGGAGGAGAAAATTCTTTTCCCTTTATTTGAAAAAAGATCCGGGATGATTGGGGTAGGGCCGACCGTTGTGCTTAGGAGGGAACACGAAGTTATTAAGGAAATGGTGAAGGCGCTTTGCGATAAATTTCAAAAAAAATTTTCTCAAGATGATAAAAGTGAAGAAAGCTTTCTTTTTTTTCACTCTCAACATCAACAAAAAGAAGAAGGGGTTATGTATCCTGCTATCGATGGAATGTTGGAAAAATGGGAAACAGAAGATATTATAAATAAAATTGAAAATACAAAAAATATGCTCCATAAGACATGCTTCGGAATGATATCTTGAAACGTTTGAGGGAAATAATAGTTTTGTTTTGTAAAGATCCTTTTCGGTTATTTTTTCCTTTAGGTATTTTGATGGGAGTTTTAGGAGTTGGACATTGGGCTTTTTATACGATTGGGTGGACGAAAAGCTATTCGGGTTTCTATCATTCAACCATTCAGATGCAAGCATATATGGCTTCATTTGTGATAGGGTTTTTGTTAACCAGTCTTCCAAGATTTGCGTCTGCCTCCTATGTGTCCCTTTGGGAATTGATAGTTTTTGTTTTATGGATTTTAGGTGTTTGGATTTTTGCCTTCTATCAATATTGGATTTTGGCAGAGTTTTGTTTTGTAGGGTTGCTTTTGACATTAGCTTTTTTTGCTTTTAGGAGATTTAAAAAGAAGCAAAGTGTTTCAGTTCCTCCTGTGGAGTTTATTTGGATTTTGGTAGCTATTTTGAACGGTATTTTGGGGAGTTTTCTCCTCATTTGGGGTCAGAGTAGAGGAGGTTCTACGCTTCTTTTGGGTATAGGCAAGCCCATGGTGGATCAAGGTTTTCTTCTTTCAATTGTTATAGGCGTGGGAGGTTTTTTGTCTCCTCGACTCATGGGACATTTTCAATCGAATAGAGATTTTACTCCTAATTTGATCGCGAAATTTCGTCGTTTACGTTTCAAACAATATTTTTCATTTGCTACATTACTTTTTCTCAGTTTCATCTTTGAGGGGTTTGGATGGAAAATAAGCGCTTATGCGATTAGAGCTTTGGTTGTGACAAGTATGCTCTTCCTAACTCGTTCTCTTCCGCGTCCTCCAAAAGCTCCCGATATGTATGTCTGGATGATATGGATTTCTATGTGGCTGGTATTTCTAGGAAGTTGGAGCGTTGTTCTTTTCCCTCGTTATCGTATTGAGATGCTTCATATTATTTTTATTGGTGGATTTAGTTTAATGACTTTTGCAGTAGGGACGATGGTCGTAATGAGTCATTCAGGTCAGGCTATGCGATTACGTAAGAGAATGAAAATTCTTTGGGTCATTGCTTTGGGAGTTCTGGGGGCATTGGTTTTTAGAATCCTAGCTGTTTTTTGTCCGAGAAGTTATTTCTTTTTTCTTGGGATAGGATCTTTATTTTGGTTGATGGCAGCTTTCAGCTGGTTTACCTTTATGCTTCGATATATGTTAAAAATTCCTAATTTGGAAACCTTTGAAGAGTTTCATGAAGAGTCAAAGAAAAGAATCAAAGAGATTCGAAACCAGTGTTAGGCACATTTCTCCGACCACTTCTATCCTGAATTTCTCACCAGTTTGACGAAAGTTCAGCCTGATTTAAATCATGTTTCTTTAATGTTAAAAGGCTCATGATTTAGAAGTGGGCAATATAGATGAGTGATGGGGGGTGCCATGAATGAAATGGAAATTCTCTCTTCATTGTTTGATGAAATTTCTCAAGGACTATGTATTGCAGGTGAAAGAGGTGAAATTTTTTATTTGAATCATGAGGCTGAGCGGATTTTGGGTGTTTCCCTTGAAGAGAGTAAGGGAAAAACCACATGCGATCTTTGCTGCGGACATTTGCTCTTGCCTGATGGAACATGTTTTCGTGACCACTGTCCTTTGTTGGCAATTCCTTCCTCCAAAAGCACTTGTTGTAAGGCTCTCTATAAAAATCCGTTATCTACACAAGGTTTTTTGCGTATTCAATGTTTTGATATTTTTTCTTCTAATCTAAGCACTTCTCCTAAAAAGCATTTGTTACTTCTTGAAGATATTTCTACTGAGGTTGCGCTAGAACAGCGTAAAGAGGACTGGCGCAATATGGTAGCTCATGATCTTCGTGCTCCCTTAAGTGTCATTTTAGGGGCCTTATCCATTATGCCTAAAGAAGCCTCCGATGTCTTGAAGCAGGGGCATTTGATTGATGTCAGTAAAAATGCAGGATATCACATGCTTGATCTTTTAAATCTCTATATGGATGTTGTGCGTTTGGATGAGGGTTTAATGCCTGTGCATCTTTCTTGTGTTTCAGTTTTTAAGATTGTTCAAAAGGTTGTATGTGAAATGTTGCCTTTAGCTTCTTTAAATAATATAAGCGTTGAAGTAAATATCCCAGAATCACTGAAGATTCAGGCAGATTCAGAATTGTTTTTTCGTGTCATTCAAAATCTTCTGACAAATGCAATAAAGTTTTCTAGTTCAGGAAAGAAGATTGTTATTTTAGCTGCCGAACTTCCTCAAGAGAAAATCAGAATTTCTGTTGTGGACCAAGGGATCGGAATTTCTCAAGAAGATATACTCAGCATTTTTAACCGCTTCTGTCAGATTCGTGAAAGTAAGAAAAGACATCTTTTGGGCTCAGGGTTGGGACTTACTTTCTGTCAACAAGCTGTGAAATTAATGGGAGGAAGTATTGGAGTTTTGTCTACCTTGGGCCAAGGTAGTGAATTTTTTATTGTGTTTCCAAAAAGTGATTGTGACTCTAGAAAAGAGGATTTTTGCTTTAATGGAAAAATGATGATGTAAAAACTATTACTCAAGCAGGGGTTCCCGTTTTAACTCAAACAATATAAAGACTTATGAAAACTATAATCCAAACAACATCCACAAAATGCCAGAGTCCATTCCAGCGTGGTTGCTCTCCATGGATTATCTTGAGTTTTTTTTAAGAATAGGCTTTCAAAAAAGTTAAATATAAAAAGCAATTGTAGGATACTAAACAGTATTGATCAGAAACATTATGTGATGTATATCACTGAAGACCAAAGTAAGAAAAGAGTATTATTCTCTTGAAGTGAAAGAAAGGAGAGTGTGTCATGAAACCCATTAAACGAAATAATGAATTATGGAATCCCTTTGATGTAGACAGAGATTTACAACGCGAATTTAACAAGGCTTTTAATCGATCTTTAGCGCTTTCGCCACAATGGGGTAAGATCTTTGAGCCAGATATTGATGTGATTGAGGAAAGGGACCGTTTTTTTATAAAAGTTGATTTACCTGGTTTAAAAAAGGAGGAACTAGATATTAAAGTGGAAGGCCGGTTTTTGACGTTGAAAGGAGAACGCAAGCAAGAAAAAGAAACCAAGGACAAAAATTATTATGCTTGTGAAAGATTCTACGGTGTTTTTACAAGATATATTGAACTTCCTACAGATGTGAAGGCGGATCAAGTTAAGGCAAGTTATAAAGATGGCGTTCTTGAAATCGAGCTTCCAAAAACAGAAGGAGCAAAGGCGAAACAAATTACGGTAGAAATCAAATAGTGTGTCCATTGGCATGGTGACGAAAGGGGGCAAATATGAAAGCAAGAGATTTAATGAAGAAAAATATTGAAGTATGTACACCTGAGGATACTGCGTCAAAAGCAGTAGAAATTATGGTAAGGCGTAATTGTGGATTTATTCCGATTGTTCGTAGTTTTGATGATTGGCATTTAGAAG
>JAYRIK010000136.1:0-3327 GCA_041906865.1 Candidatus Auribacterota bacterium | reverse complement strand
GATGAGGGTCGAGAACTTTTGAAATACATTGCCTCTTGTGCTTTACCACCAGGCAAAGAGATTTCAACAACCGTGGCAGGTGTTACTTACACTTTCAAAGGGAATTTAGGTTTGGCTCCTGAATGGTTGAATTCTCCACTTTCAGAAACAGGGCAGCGTTGGATAAGTGCATGTTTACTGGCTCATGTAAATGCCTTTGGTGTTAAAGTCCCTATTTCTGTGCGTGGACCTCACCCTGCCATCAATCAAATTTCAAAAGAAGAACAAGAAGAATTTCCTGTAGAAGAAGCAGCCTTTTATGGAAATCTTTTTCAAAATATGAATGACAAATATGTTTGTACAGGCAGCCATGAAAAATCTGAAAGTGAATATCTCCCTCTTCGCGTGTGCTCAGAAGTAGCAGGATCCAATAATCTCACCAAATGTGAATTTCTCTCAATGGGAACTTGTGGTCCACAGAACAAAAAAAATATACATCAAGCCAAAGTCGCGTGTGATGGGAAAGACACTGAAAATGGATTTTTTAAGAATTGTCATGCAGCAGACAAAGCTTATGAAGAAGTCGTAACAATTTATTTAAAGAAAGAAAAAGAGAAAAAACAGAGTGAAGGATTTTAGATAAAAAATTTAAAAAGCCACCTGTCAGATTTGAACTGACGACCTGCTGTTTACGAAACAGCTGCTCTACCCCTGAGCTAAGGTGGCAACACTCTAAAAATTTTTCCACTAAGAACCCTAAAGCGTTCGCTCTGCTCCCCGACCAAAGCCCGCTTATACAATCCCCCTACTTCATTTCCCCTGCCACTTTTAAAAATCTATTTTCTAAATCTTCTTCCCACTTCAAAAATCAGCAGGCATTGAGACGGGCCCGCCTAAATACTTCGTTTTTGGCGGGTACCCCTGAGCTAAGGTGGCGGTAACTGTTTACCAGTTAACAGAATAACAGGTGAACCAGAGAACCGGCAAACTGGCTAACTTCTTTTAATTGCTTGCCAAAAACTTTTCACGCCAAAATAGGCAAAAGCATCTTTCAAATTTGAGAAAATTCTTTTTGCTCCCTTAATCCTCGTATCAGTCACAAATTCCATGGTAAAAATCACTCGTTTTTCACCTTCTTTATTGGGACTTACCGCATGATAGAGTTTATCCCCATTAAAAATTACCATCGAACCAGGAACCGTTTCTAAAGCCATTTCTTTCTGTTCTGCCTCGGGTCGCCGTGTATTGAGCCGACATAAAAGTCGACTCGAAGAATTTTGTATAAGACCCACAAGAACTGTGTAACGCTTCCCCTCATAATAAGAGGTATCATAGTGATATCCCATATGGTCTCCATCTTCTGTATAGAAATAGAGGGCACAGGCATGAGGATCATTCTTGGGGCATAATTTAAGATCCACGCCTGCCAAACGACTCAAGAAATCACGCAAAACCTCGGAATGATAAAAAGCTAATAAATACGGCGCTTTTTCAGCAATGATAAAGTGACTAACACTGCCTCCTTTTTTATGGCCTGGAATATAATTACGATTGAGCAAAGGAGTCAACTGTTCTACTTCATCAAGCAAGGGTTGTAAAGTTTTGGAAGGTAAAAAATGCTCAATGAAAAGCACTTCATCTTGCAACCCATATTCAGCTGAAAGTGTTTTGAAATCAAGCCTCTGAAGCGCTTGACCTATCTCATCAGATAATGAAGAAATATTCGGTGCTTGTAAAACGCTATCCATTTTTCTTCTCAAATTCCTTCATGAATTGAGCAAGAGCCTTCACCCCTTCGACAGGCATTGCATTGTAAATCGAAGCTCTTAAGCCTCCCGCCGAACGATGTCCTTTCAAACCACTCAAGCCCGCTTTATTTGCATCTGAAGCAAATTTTTCTTCCAAAGCTTCATTCTTATTTTTAATTCGAAAAACTACATTCATGAAGGAACGTGAATCGTCTTTGGCATGTGCTTGGTAAAAAGAACTTGCATCAATCACATCATAAAGAAGTTTTGCTTTTGCTTCATTACGCTTTTCAATCGCTACCAGTCCCCCTTCTTTTTCAATCCATTCCATCACCAAAGCTGCAATGTAAATGGCAAAAGTGGGAGGCGTATTGTACATGGATTTTTCTTTGATATGCGTACGGTATTGAAGCATCGTTGCTAAATTAGGATTGCAACGTTCCGCCAAATCTTTTCGAATAATGACCAGGGTAACACCTGAAGGGCCAATATTTTTCTGAGCCCCTGCAAAAATAAGACCAAATTGATTGATATCCAAAGGTCTGGATAAAATATCCGAAGACATGTCAGCCACCAAAGGAACATTTCCTGTTTTAGGAAAAGCTTTCCACTGTGTCCCATAAATCGTGTTATTGGAACACATATGAACATAGGAAGCTTTGGGATTAAACTGAATTTCTGAAAGCTTTGGAATATATGTAAAATTTTCTTTTTCAGAAGTAGCTACAATTTTAAATTCTGTCAGTTTCTTTAATTCATCAATAGCTTTTTTGGTCCAGACGCCTGTGTGTAATACATCCACGGGTTGACCAGAGATATAGAGATTAATCGGGACCATCGCAAATTGAAAACTTGCCCCGCCCTGAAGAAAAAGAATTTCATAATTTTCAGGAACATTGAGGATTTTTCTGACGCCTTGTTCCGCCTGAGCAAGAATTTTTTCAAAAGGTTTAGAACGATGACTCATTTCCATCACCGACATGCCAGAGCCTTCAAAGTTCAGCATCTGATCACGGGCCTTTTCCAAAACACTTTCCGGTAAAACAGCAGGTCCTGCACTGAAATTATGGATACGATTGTACATACATTATCTCCTTGTTTATTCCTTCTAAAATGAGACGAAAGAATACCATATCCTCAAAAACCCGTACATCGTATTTCGTAAAGAATCATTCGTAAAAGCTTTAAGACTTTAAGCATTCACCCTCTTTAGGAAATATGCTAGATTAGCTCGCTATGAATCCATATTACTTGCCCATTTCAACGGTTTTAAAAGAACGCTTTGGCTGCTCCGTTTATAAAATCACGCTTGATGTTGGCTTTACATGCCCAAATCGAGATGGACGCATTGCCTTTGGAGGTTGTACTTATTGTGATGAAGATGGTTCAGGCCCAGGCCAAGAGAGAGCAAAACTCTCTGTGCGCCAACAACTTGAAGAAGGTAAAGAATTCATGCGCAAACGTTTTGGAGCGCAAAAATTCATCGCTTATTTTCAAGCTTATACCTCCACTTACACGACCCCTGACAAGCTCAAAGCCCTTTTAGACGAAGCCTTAAGTGTCGAAGATATTGTAGGAATTGATGTGGCAACACGCCCTG
>JAYRIK010000135.1:0-6478 GCA_041906865.1 Candidatus Auribacterota bacterium | reverse complement strand
TGAATGACTTCAGCCAAACTCAAACCTGAACTTGCAATTAAAAAATTATCCTCAACTCTAATCCTTTTAAAATAAGGACTCGAAAGGCGAACGACCATGCCGCGAATCCCCCCATCCTTCACAATCATATTGGAGCCATTACCCACCACTAAAATCGGCAAACCTTTCTGCCTGGAAAATTGCTGCACTTCCAAAAGATCTTCCAAATCAACAGGTTCAACCCAAAAATCTGCAGGGCCTCCCAAACGAAAAGTCGTGTGACGAGACATGGGCTCAGAGTTTAAAATTTTTCCCTTGATAGTATTTTGCTCAGAAAGCTCTAAAATATTTTTTCTCTCCTCATCCTTCTGATTTGATTTAATTTTTTTTAAAAAATCACGGGCCAAAGATGTAATATCGCCAGCCCCCATCGTCAAAATCGCACTGTATTCAACCATATGATTTTGAACATACTTTAAGATTTCTTCAAATGTTCTACTAGGCCCTTCACATGTTGATATAGCCCCTTTGGGGTCAGAATAAATAGATTTATGTAGGCCAGTACTGTGAGAAACAGAGGATTTTTCTAATGAATGATTATTCGCACTCTGTTTCTCACTAGCAAAATAAAAAGCATGAGAATGTCCCAAATTTTTTATTAAATCAACCAACATCAAACCTGTCACACCTGCAATCTCAGGCTCGCTACTTGAATAAATATCAGTCACGATAATATGGTCAGATAGGACAAGAGCTTGAGCCAACTCTTTTTTAAGAAAATTTGTTCGGGTATAACGATGAGGTTGAAAAATCGTTAAAACCTTCCCCTTAAAATTATTTTTAATCGTACTCAGTACCGCTTCAATTTCAGTGGGATGATGGGCATAATCATCAATAAAAGTAGTTTGATTGATTTGACCTAAAACTTCTAAGCGGCGACTCGCCCCTTTAAAATGAAGAAGGGCCTGCTGAATCACGTTAAAGTCAATCTTTAATAAAAGAGCTATTCCGATCGCAGCTAAAGCGTTTGAAATTTGATGAAGACCCGGAATATTTAATTCACATTGCCCCAGTTTTTTCTCTTCCAACACAACACAAAAAGTAGACCCCCAATGGCTATGTTCAATATCTATCGCGCGTAACTGAGCTTGGGATGAAAAGCCAAAAGTTAGAAATAAATCTTTCAAACCCGTTAACTTCATCAAAGATTGACATCCTGAATCATCACCATTGATCACAATTTTTTTTCTTACTTGATTCGAGAATTTTTTAAAATGGTCTAAAATGTTTTCAAAATTTTTAAAGAAGTCTAAATGCTCTGAATCTAGATTTGTAATAACTGCAAACTCTGGATGATATTGAAGTAAAGTTCCATCACTTTCATCCGCTTCAAAAACAGACCATTCCCCTTTGCCCCATCGGGCATTTCCAGAGAGAAAGTCAAAATCTCCTCCCGCAACAATGCTTGGATCCCACTCAGCTTCAAGCAAAATCTTGGCCATCATCCCAGTGGTGGATGTTTTTCCATGCATACCCGAAATGGCAATTGATTTTTTAGAGCTCACCAATTCATTCAAAAGCATAGACCGCTGAACAACAGGAATTTGAAGTCTTTTGGCTTCAAGGCATTCTAAATTTGAAGAAGAAACAGCACTTGAACAGAGGATTAAATCTTGATGGAGAACATGTGAAGCATGATGGTCATCAAAAATTTGAATTCCTTCTCCTAGAAAAAAACTCTTTTTTGTATGGGCCTTAAGATCGCAACCCGTAACAGAATGTCCAAGTGTTTTTAGTATTTTTGCCAAAGCACTCATCCCTGAACCGCAAATCCCCATCAGGTGAACATTCATCGGTTTTTGACTTAAAAAATTCATGATAAAACCTGTTTCAACACTTTTACAATTCTCTGAGTTCCATCGCTGATCCCCAATTCTTTAGAGCGCTGTGACATTGTCTGATAAAAATTTTGATTTTCTATAAATCGGACAATTTCTTTAGTCAACACCTCAGGAGAAAGATCTGTTTCTTTTAACATACATGTAGCTCCTTTATCTCCTAAATAAGTAGCATTGATTTCCTGATGATTCTCAATGGCATAGGGATAAGGAATCAAAATGGAGGGTAAACCGCAATAAGTAATTTCAGCAATGGTAGATGCCCCAGCACGACCAATAAAAAGATTGGCACATTTAAAAGCACGTTCCACATTTTCCATAAAAGCATAAATTTGATATGAAACACCGTTAGGATGATCACACCACCTCTCATTCAGCCTTGAAGCTGGTCCGACGTTGTCGGACCCGTCTTTGACGGTACGAGAGGTGGTGTGATGATAGCTTGCCTTGATTCTCTCATAATCTTTTTGCCCTGTAATATGAAGAATTTGTACTTTTTCAGTAAAAGCTCCCAATTGATGAACGGTATCTAACAAACAATCATTGATTCTTTTTGAACCTAAGCTGCCTCCCATCACTAAAATAATAAACTTTTCAGGATCAAGGCCTAAATCTTTTAAAGCTTGCTCTCGAGTCACCTGCAAGAAGTTGGGACGAAGGGGTAAGCCCGTCAAGTGATGCCTCTCTTTACACAATGTTTTTGATTTTAAATTCTGCCTTCTGGATGAACATTCTGTCATAGGAAAAGTAGTACAAATGGCTTGTGCCCATCGAGCCAGGAAACGATTGGCTCGACCCGGATGAATATTGGCTTCATGAATCACGACTGGGATTTTCATCCATCGAGCTATTAAAACAGGAGCCACAGAGATATACCCACCAAATGAAAGTAAAATATCTGGTTTTCGTTTTTTAAAAATTTTTTGCATTTGCGCAAGAGAGAGAATCAGGGAAAATACCCATTTAAAAACACCTAAATTTATTTTTTGGGGTAAACCACATCCAGAAATAGATTCGAATTGAAAACCTTCCTTTTGCAAAAGGGTTTCATCCAGTCCCCCCTTCGTTCCTATGAAAAAAATTTCCCACGGATTTGTTTGTGATTTTAATAAACGAGCCACCGCAAGAGCTGGGAAAAAATGTCCTCCTGTTTTTCCTGCACATATTGCAATTTTCATCTCATTCTCACTTTGCGAACTCCTTCGCTGGAACGACGTTTCACAGGGCGTACACGTGTTTTTCTCGTTTTTCTCCAATTGCTTTCTTCCATTTTTTCTTTCGAAACAGAAAGAGCTAAATTCATCAAAATACCAATCCCTGCCATACTTAAAACCAAACTAGAGCCTCCAAAACTAATAAAAGGAAGAGGAAGACCTTTAGTCGGCAACGTTCCTGTAACAACACCAATATTGATAACCGTTTGTAAAGTCAATAAAGTGACAATCCCGAGTCCCATCAAATGACCTTCTAAATCATTGATTCGAAGTACAACACGATATCCTAAATAAAAAAGTGTTAGAAAAGCTAAACAAACAATAAGAGCCCCTACAAATCCTAATTCTTCACCAATAATGCTAAAAATAAAATCCGTGTGTGCTTCTGGCAAATAAAAAAGTTTCTGACGAGACTCACCTAACCCTACCCCTGTAATGCCTCCAGAGCCTAAAGCAATAAAAGACTGAATAATTTGAAAACCTACCCCTTTTGCATCTTTCCAAGGATCCAAAAAAGCTAGAATTCTTGCCCTTCGATAAGCCACTCCAGCAACAAAAACATAAAGCACGGGTAAAGAAGTAATTAAAAGAGAAATCAAATATCGCAACCTCACACCCCCTACAAAAAGCAAGACAAATCCAACGCTTCCCAAAGCTACCGTTGTTCCTAAATCTGGTTGAATTAAAATGAGCCCCACTGTAAATCCTAAAATACAGATAGGGGGAAGAAATCCCTGAGTGAAAGATTTGATCTGATCTTGATGACTGGATATCCAATGGGCTAAAAATGCAATCAGGGCATATTTTGCTAATTCCGATGGTTGGAAACCAAAACCTGCTAATTTGATCCATCTTCTTGCGCCACCCACTTGATGACCAATCCCAGGAATCATTACAAGAACGAGACATCCAATGGCGACAAGCAACAATACAGCGGATCCCTTTGTCCAAAACTGATAAGGAACTTTATAGCATAAATATAGGGCAACCATCCCTACGCAAAACCATATGAGCTCTTTTTTTAGAAAAAGCGTGGCATCTCCAAATCTTTCCTGAGCTAAAATCGCACTGGTACTATAAATCATGACAACTCCCATACCTATTAGGAGAAGTGCGACAAAAAAAATGGCATAAGCTGTTTTTTGCATTTGATCTCAAATCTTTAGAAAAATATTAAACTGCGGCTAATCGATAACTTTCCTGAATCCATTTTTTAAATAAGCTTCCCCGCTCTTCAAAATTTTTAAACTGATCGAAACTCGCGCATCCAGGAGAAAGTAAAATGGTATCTTGAGCCTTGCCCCTTTCTCGAACTAGGGCTATCACATCTTTCAAAAGATGATGCGTAAAAGAAGGACAAACTTCCTTAAAACATGCTTCCAATTTTGAAGCAGCTTCACCATAAAAATGTCCTTCTCTCACCTTTTCTTTAACCAAATTTTTAAGAGAACTAAAATCTCCGCTTTTAAGCCGACCTCCTGCAATCCAAACAATCGGTTTTGGAAATGCCTCTAAAGCAGAACGTACTGCATCAACACTGGTAGACTTAGAATCATTCACCCATTGAATGCCATCCCAATTCCCAAATTTTTCTTGACGATGTTCCAACCCTGCAAAATTCTTAATTGTTTCTCGAATACAGGCAACGGAAGCTCCAGCCAAGAGCGATGCAGCTGAAGCAAACATAACATTTTCTAAATAATGTGCACCTGGCAATGGAACCTCTTCAACAGGCAAAATATCTTTAATATCTTGCCCAGGAAAACGCGTACGAATCCATCCCTTTTCCACAAAAATTCCTATTTTCTCCTGTTGCTTTGCATTGACGAAAAGAGCAGGTATGTTAGGCTTCAAAAGAGAATCAATAGAACGATTCAGAATCAGCCAATCTTCTTGAGACTGATTTTTATAAATATTTTTCTTTGCTTGAGCATACTCTTGCATTGATACATATCGGTCCAAATGATTATTCGAAAGATTCAATATAAGACTTATCCAAGGATGAAACATCTCAACCTTTTCTAATTGAAACGAACTCACCTCTAAAACCCAAACTTCAACTTCAGCATCCTCTACTATCGCCCTTGAAAAACTACGACCAATATTTCCAGCCAAACTTGCTCGAAACCCTTGATTCTTTAAGATTTTCCAAAGAAGCGTGGAAGTAGTACTTTTGCCATTGCTTCCGGTAATGGCAATCATTTTACCAGGAGCAAATCGGCTGGCAAAATCTAACTCTCCCCATATAGGGATATGCGCTTCTTGAAGCCATTGAAGAATGGGAGCTTGAGGGGGAATTCCCGGACTCAAGATGGCAAAATCGACTCCTTGGAAAAAATCTTTTGAATGATTGCCTAATTCGATTTCAACATCTTGTGTAGGTAATAGCTTAAGATATTCTTGAAGCATCTCTTCTCTACAGCTTGAATCTGTAATACGTACATGAGCTCCCAAAGATTTTAAAAGAAGTGTTGCACCAAGACCAGATTCCCCACATCCAATAACTAAAGCTGTTTTACCTTTTATTGATAACGGCATTACCACTATCCCCTTCAAATAGTCCACGGTCCATAGACGATAGTCGATAGTTTTAAAGGAATTATTTATTTCTATGGACTACGGACTGCGACTATAAACAGATTTCTTATCTCAATTTTAAAGACCCTAAACTGATTAACGCAAATATCAAAGCTAAAATCCAAAATCGAATCGTTACTTTTGTTTCAGCCCAGCCCTTCACTTCAAAATGATGATGTAAAGGAGCAACACGAAAAATTCTCTTTCCTGTTAATTTAAACGAAGCCACCTGTAAAATAACAGAGACAGCCTCCATTACGAAAACTCCTCCCACTAAAAAAAGCGTAAACTCTTGTTTTAAAAGAATGGCCATCACACCTAATCCTCCTCCAAGAGCCAATGCACCTGTATCTCCCATAAAAACCTGGGCAGGATAGGCATTGTACCAAAGAAAACCTAATCCGGCTCCTAACATTGCTGCGCAAAAAACGGTCAATTCTCCTGCCCCAGGAACATGCTGAATTTGTAAATACAGCGCAAATTTAGCATTTCCAATCAAATACGCTAATATTCCAAAAACAAATGCAGCCACACTCACACAACCAATGGCTAAACCATCCAAACCATCTGTTAAATTAACAGCGTTGGAAGATCCCACAAAAACTCCTATAAGCAAAAGAATGTAGAAAAATCCCAAATCAATCATCACATTTTTAACAAAAGGCAAATAAACATAATTCATAAAAGGATGAAGTTGTGTTTGAGTGCGGATAAAAATCCACAATCCTATGGCCATCAATATTTGAACAAGAAATTTCCCCTTTGCGCGCAAACCTAAAGATCTCTTATTTTTAAGTTTAAGATAATCGT
>JAYRIK010000134.1:0-3977 GCA_041906865.1 Candidatus Auribacterota bacterium | reverse complement strand
TGTCAATGCCGCTGTCAATGTCGTTTTACCATGATCTACGTGCCCGATTGTTCCCACATTCACATGTGGCTTTTTTCTCTCAAATTTTTCCTTAGCCATTTTATTT
The DNA here is from genome assembly GCA_041906865.1 of Candidatus Auribacterota bacterium. GTDB lineage: Bacteria > Auribacterota > JACPWU01 > JACPWU01 > JACPWU01 > CAZXEQ01. Next base: position 3,871 of record JAYRIK010000134.1, on the reverse strand, counting down.
TCTCCCCTATTCAAGTTCTTCTTGATTTCTATGCTTTTAAACTAAATTTTTCTTTTTTATAATTTGCCCTACAACATCATAACTTAGCCGAGAACGGGAATCGGCGCCTTCGTCTTCACTTCGTTCAGACTCCGGTCGGCCACCCGGCCCTCCTAGCAGTCGCAAATCATGCATTGCATGATTTGCATTGAAACGGTCAGGCCTCCTATTCGATTCCTTAAAAATATTTTTCTAGCCTTAACCACTCAAAAGCTCAACTAAAACTCTAAAGCACAAATTCAAGCCGAGAACGGGAATCGAACCCGTGGCCTCGTCCTTACCAAGGACGTGCTCTGCCGGCTGAGCTATCTCGGCAGTTAAAATCAGGGCTTATTACCTTATACATCCCTATCCCCTGCTTTTCGAGCGGGAGACGGGAATCGAACCCGCATGGCCAGCTTGGAAGGCTGGAACTCTACCATTGAGCTACTCCCGCATTAAACTCAGGACTTAGCGTATAGGGTCTAGGGTTTTAGAGAAAAATATATCTCTCAACCCTTATCCCTATGCCCTAAACCCCACTTTTATGGGCAGGGAAGGATTCGAACCTTCGAAGGCATAGCCACCAGATTTACAGTCTGGCCCAGTTGGCCACTTTGGTACCTGCCCTGCATACCAAATCAACAAGGGAAGAAAAACATAAAGAATTCCCTGTTCTATTATCCAACCGCCGATTGCGCTACAGATTCTACCGGAGTGCAACACCATCAGAAAAAAGATGCGATTCACACTAGAATGCTGTAATTAAACCGTAAAAATAAAACAAAACCCCAAGCGCAGAAAGAGCTACCTGCTCTTTACGCTTAAGAGCTTTGATTAAAATTAAATCATGTGGAGGTACTATAACTTAAACCACTTGTTTTTGACAAGATAATTTTTCTTCAAAAACGTACACTCTTTTAAGACTCTTTTAATTCTGACAGCAAGAGCGGTTCTTTTAGCTCTTCAATCGCCGCTAGAGGTAGCCCTTCCGCTTTTCTCAATTCTTCAATTTTATTCAAAGGTCTTTCTAATTCTCTTTGTCTGGTACTCATCAAAGATGCAAAAGTTTCTTGTGCATCATTGATTTTTTTACCTAAAGTTTCCATCTTCTTTACAAATTCCATCCACTGTTTTTTAAAAGCTCCAAACAAAGAAAGCATCTCTTTAGATGCTTTCTCAAGAGCAAAATTATCAATGGCCTGGCGAATCACAGCAAGAATGGCATAGAGTGTCAAAGGAGAACAAAAAACAACTTTGGTTTTGAGAGCATCGTCAAAAACAGTCGCATCATTTTCCTGAATGAATGCATAAACCTGTTCGTTGGGGATAAATAATAAAACATAGTCCAAAGTATTTTGAGCCGGATTAATATAATCACGCGACGTAATCTCTTTAACTCTAGCTCGAACATCTTTCAAAAATTGTGCTAAATGTTGATCTTTTTCTATTTTAGAAGGAGCTTCAAGATGTCTCAAATAACTACTTAATGGAAACTTAACATCCATATTCAGCTTCAGATCTTTTGGCAAAAGAAACGTGAAATCTGGCTTTGTTCCTTCCGTTTCAATCATGCGCTGTCTTTGATAGTTGACATTTTCGATAAAACCCATCAAACGCAAAACATCTTCAGCAAGCTTCTCTCCCAATTGTCCTCTGGTTTTGGTGCTGGCTAAGGCTTCTTTCAAAGTTTGTGCTGTTTGAGATAATTTAGAAACTTGTTCATTCTGATTTTTCAGCTGAGATTCTAATTGTCCAAATTTCTGAACACGATCATTTTCTAAGGTTTTCATCAAATCAGTCACTTTTTCTAATTCCTGATTCATGTTCGTCAGTTGTTGATCGATCAAACCTTTTTTTGTTTCAAGATCTTTTGTATAAGATTCTCTTTCCGACTGAAACTTAGATTGAGCCAATTTCAGCAGTTCTTCTGTAGACTTCGAAAGCGCCTCAAGAGAGAGACTGCCAAAATTTGCCTTGAGATTTTGAATGAGTTCACCTACTTCACTTTTTCTCATCGTTTCATTCTGGCGATATAATTCTTCCGCTAATTCATAAGCCGTTCTCGTTTTGAACCAGCGTAAAAGTCCTGCCAAAGACAACCCCAAGAAAACGCCTAAAATGAAGGAAAGAAAAATAAATGTGATTTGCATGTGGATGAATCCCTTTCACATTTTATCTTGCTGCAAAAAAAGCTGGTGATGGGATTTGGCGCCTACGTTCACTTCGTTCACTCCGGTCGGCCACCCGCTCCGACCAGACGTCGCTGATCATGCACCGCATGATCAGCATCATAAAGGCGTCGGAGCTCCCTTCAAATCCTCCCATCAGCTCTTCAAGTCTGTGAGATTCCTTTGCAATTTCCTATTGCACAAAGAAACAGCTGGTGATGGGATTTGAACCCGCAACCGCCTGATTACAAATCAGGTGCTCTACCGTTGAGCTACACCAGCGTAAATTCTAAATTTCGACCAGAGACATTAACAAAAAAAGTTTTTAGCCTCAATACTGAAGATACTATTCTTTAAAACATTAAGATCTAATTTAAATGTGCAAAATCTACAAATTCTTTTCTAAAGCTTTAATCGCTTTCTCAAAAACGCCTCTTTCACTTGAGTAAGTTATTTTTGTCAAAGCCTCTTCAATTGAAAACCATCGGGCCTCATCTACTTCGCGATCATGATTATCAACATCTCCTGTTTTGTAAAGCAGTAGAAAGAAATGAACGGTTTTAGAAATTTTCTTTTTTTCCCATTTATCATAATATCCGTATTGAATATCTCCTAAGGGAGAAATGACGTCTGCAATAAGTCCTGTCTCTTCTTTGACTTCTCTTTGTGCAGCCTGTTCAAAGGTTTCCCCTTTCTCAACATGCCCCTTAGGAAGACACCACACCTTACCACCCAGTCGAGATATTAAAACAACTTGGACAGCTCCATCGGCTTGTAGGCGATAAACCAATCCTCCCGCCGAAATATGTTGCTCAGGTTTTTGAAATATTCTTTTTCCAAACATGGCGAACATTCTATCTGAATTTATTGGGAGGAAAAAGAAAACAAATGAGGAAAGATAAGAAATCTATTGTCGATAGGGGAAGCGATCAAAAAATGAAAATAATTTAATTATTTGGATAGCAACTAAAAATAACCCACGGGAAGAAGGCTTTTAGCCCGCTTTCCGTGGGTTGGGAACGAGGAAGCACTCAGGTCTTAATAAACAAGTTTTGTGCCAAATACAAAAACTAAGAGATAGAAATATCTTAACTGTCTAAATAACAAAGAGTTGAGAATGAAGAAAGTTCATTTTCCTATATATTTTAAAATATATAGGAATGAACAAAAATGAATAAATCGGAAGGATTGTACAGAAATGTTTATAAAACAGCGGAAGCCTCTTCTTTGCTTCTAGCAACTCGCCGCCTGCGCTTTTCAATGACAATTTTTAATTGATCAATACGATATTTTAAGATGCGCCGGGTTGTCCCCAAAAGTTTTGCAGCTCTGGTATAAACTCCATTGCATTTTTGCAAAGCTTCAGAGATGAGTTGTTTCTCAAAAGCAGCCACCACCTCTTCCAAAGAAGCCCCATTTTGAGAACCGCGATCAAAAAAAGTTTTTTGCAACTGATTCATTCGAATGGTTTGAGGCAAGTCTTCAATCTGTATCAAAGAGTGATCCATCATGACTCCAAGGTTTTCAATGACATTCTGTAATTCTCGAACATTGCCAGGCCAATCATAAGAACTTAAAGCATCTAACGCTTCTTGAGAAAAACCCTCTACCTTTGCGTTTTTATTGTTTGAACGATTGCGCTCAAGAAAATGATAAATTAATAGAGGGATGTCCTCTCTTCT
>JAYRIK010000133.1:0-7685 GCA_041906865.1 Candidatus Auribacterota bacterium | reverse complement strand
ATTTAAGGGCTCGGCATAAGAGGTATGACTTTCAAGTCGAACATGATCGACACGATAAGATTGAAAAAGTTTACGTAAGTTCTGATGCTCTTTTAATTTTTCTTCAGTTAAAAATTTCTCAAAATTTTTTGATTTTGAGTTAATTAAACATGTTTGCCCTGTTTCAGCATCCTCAAGCTCAATAAGCCCTATAGAGGGAATTTTATCTTCTGATTGATCGTAAATTTCTAAAGCGACAAGATCATGTTTTTTTGCTGCGATGCGCAAATTTTTTTCAAAAGATGTGTCAAGAAAATCTGAAATTAAAAAGACGATGGTTTTCCTTTTCAAAATTTTTACAGCGTATTCAAGTGCTTTTGAAATATTAGTTTTTCGACCTAAAGGTTTAGAAAAAAGTATTTCACGAATAATTTGCATGCCATAATGTTTATCTTTTTTAGGGGGTAAATATTTTTCAATATCATCGGTGAAAGTTAAAAGACCCACCCGATCATTGTTATGAATGGCAGAAAATGCAAGAACAGCAGCAATTTCTGCTGCCATTTCCTTTTTGAAGCGATTTTGACTTCCAAAATCTCCCGAAGCACTTAAGTCAACGATAAGAAGCACATTTAGTTGACGCTCTTCAGAAAATTTTTTAATGAAAGGATGCCCCATTCTCGCTGTAACGTTCCAATCGATAGATCGAATATCGTCACCAGGGAAATATTCCCGTACTTCAGAAAATTCAATTCCCTGCCCTTTGAAAACGCTGTGATATTCTCCAGAAAAAACTTCGTTAACAAGAGCACGAGTTTTGATTTCTAATCGCCGAACTTTTTTCAAAATTTCCAGGGGTTCTTTATTAAATTTGTCTTTAATTTTATTCATGGTTTACAATCCCAATTCATCGAGTTTAAGGAACTTCGATTTCTTCAAAAAGCTTTTTAACGATATCATCAGAAGTAATTTCCTCGGCCTCGGCTTCAAAGGTTGTGATAATACGGTGACGCAGGACGTCAGGTCCAATCGCTTTGATATCTTCCGGAGTCACATATCCTCTTCCTCGTATAAAGGCATGAGCTTTAGCAGCCTTTGTAAGATAAATGGTTGCTCTTGGTGAAGCACCATAGGATATTAGATTCTTCAAACCCTCCAGCTTATGTTCTTCTGGAAATCGGGAGGCAAAAACAATGTCCAGAATGTATGTTTTAATTTTTTCATCAACATAAATCATGTCTACAATTGATCGCAAGCGAATGAGTTCTGCAGGATCTAAAACACGATTCACGCTTATATTTTGATTCGATGTCATTCTTTCCAGGATCTGACGTTCTTCAGCTTTGCTGGGGTATTGTAATTTTAGTTTTAACATGAAACGATCTACCTGGGCTTCTGGTAGTGGATAGGTTCCTTCTTGCTCTATAGGATTTTGAGTGGCTAGCACTAAAAAAGGATCTTCCAGTGGGAATGTATTCTCTCCAATCGTAACTTGACGTTCTTGCATGGCTTCTAAAAGAGCACTTTGAACCTTTGCAGGAGCACGATTGATTTCATCTGCCAAAATGAGTTGAGAAAAAATAGGCCCCTTTTTTGTTAAAAACCCACCGCTTTTAGGTTCATAAATCAATGTTCCAATAAGATCCGCAGGAAGAAGGTCAGGTGTAAATTGAATACGTTGAAATTTAGCATGAATAGAACTCGCGAGTGTTTTGACGGATAAAGTTTTGGCAAGCCCTGGTACTCCCTCAATGAGTATATGTCCATCGGCTAAAAGAGAAATTAAGAGACGCTCTAAAAGATATTCTTGTCCTACAATCACTCGCTCAATTTCTGTTAAAACTTGTTTGATTAAAACACTTTCCTTCTGAACCTTTTCATTAATTTCTTTAATATTGAAGTTCATGTGCTCTCCTAGGTTAAATCAAATTAATAAAGGGAATATAAGCAAGAATTATAACAAAAAAGAGGGTAAAAATATTCTGAAGGATTTTAAAATCTAAAGAAAAATACATGAATTTAGAGAAATATCAGCAGTTACGAAGATAAAGCAGAGTGAACATTGAAAGAAAGTGATAGATTTTTTACGCTTGTTTGCTAGGGAAATAAATAAAACGTCCGCAATGATCACAAGTCGCAGCTACATCTTTTCTTTGTATTTCTGCATGAGTCGCAGTAGAAATGCCAATAAAGCATCCCTGGCAGACCCCATTTTTGACTGGAACAACAGCCGCAGATTCACCCTTATTGCCTTTCAAGCGCTCATAGCGTTTTAAGACGATTGTATCAAGGGCTTGCATTAGGTTGGTACGAGTTTTCTTCATTCCAGCAAGTTTTTTGAGAAGTGCTTTTTCTTGGGACGTTTCTTCATCTTCGAAGGCGTTTTTGAGGGTGGAAGAAATTTCAACATCTAATCTTTGTAACTCAACTAAGTTCACAACGTCAGATGAATTCATCACATACCTCCGTGGTTTTTAAATATATACCATATGATTCTCTCTTTGTCAATCAAACCACTCAAATATTTTTTAATTTTTTATGAGGTTGGATCTAATAAATCCTCTATTTTTTTAACTTGCCTGTTAACAACGGTTTCCAGACCTTTTTCATGGTCTTCCTTGTTTTGTAAATGCTTCCATATCTCTAATGCGTCTACTAAATCTCCATTTCTTTCATAAGCATGAGCTAAAACATGCTCTACAAATTGAGGATGTTTGAAGCGAATGGCGCGTTTTAAATAGCGAATTGAACTTGGATAATCTTTGGCTTTAAAAAAATAAGTCCAACCTGCTTCAAAATACAATTCATAACGATCCGGATTGTGTTGAACCCCCTCTTTTAAGAATCTTAGGCCTGCATTAAGCCATTTTTGTTTTTCCTCTAAAGATTTGCTGTGAAAATAAAGATTAAAAGCCATATGCCAGGCTCCAACGCTCCAACCCAAAATAAATTTGGGTTGGAGAAACGTTACAGTTTTAAAAAGAGGAAGAAGCTTGTACCATTGCCCATGATGGCTATAATCATCAATTCTGACCCACAAAAGATCGACTGCAAGCCCTTGGAATCCACCTGCAATCATATTATTGACAGCTTCTGCAGGCTGAAAAAGATACCTGGAGCTTAAGCCTTCACTTGTTCTTTGAGCATCAATTGATATTTGGGAGAATGTGCCTAAAGTCAATAGAATGAGCAGAAAAAGTATTAAATATATATTTTTCATTTGATGTACCTTCTCTTAAGACAAGTAGCACTGATCATCAAAAAAATGACAACAAAGATTCCTGCATACAGATAATCTTGAGAAATTTTAATCCACGAAATTTGTTCTTCAACAACAATCATGTCTCTAGCTTCAAAGCGAGTAAAATTTGGGATCAATTTAAAAAGAAATTGTGTGATTGATAATATTTTTGAACCTTCTAAATGTTCTTTTAGATAATCAAGATAGTCCGTCATATGCCCGATGAGATAGCACAAAAAGACCATCAACAAGTTAGTAAATTTTGAAAAAAAAGTGGCTCCTAGAGTTCCAATTGCCAAAAGCATTCCGAGCTCTCCAAAAATTAAAAAAATGGCTTTCATAAGATTTAAATCAAAAATATTAAATTTTAGATAAATAAGGATAAAAGAGAAAGTTCCCATTAAAAGCGTTCCTAGGCTGAGAAAAATGAAACCTCCTAAAAATTTTCCAAATGTGAGCGCATACATCGAAATAGGATTTGAGAGATAAAAAAAATGAGTTCCTTGAGATTCTTCCTTTATAAATAAGTCAGATGAAATAAAGGCACAAATCAGCATGCTAAAGAAAGAAATGGAGCTTAAAGTGACATCTAAGATAAAAGCCTTTTCATATCCCGGTGTCAGAGATGTGAAGATCGTCCCTGTGTAGGTACAAATAGGGGCAAAAAGAAGAAGAATCAAAATGGTTTTTCTTCTTACTTCTTCTTGAAAAACATGCCGGGCAATTACAAAAATTTTTTTGATCATCCCACCACCTGATATCGCATGTGTAAGCGTGCTATGCTTTGTTGTCTCATGTTCCGAACTTATATCCTTTATTTATGATTCTAGAATCTTTCAAAGTTTTATCTCTTGATTCGTCACACAAAGCATAGTCCTTTGGACTAGTATCAAGTGGTGGGGTCATTTAGGATGAATAATCTCTAAAAAAGCTTTTTCTAATGTTTTTCTAGGATGCCCCATTGAATCGATCGTTGCACCTGTACTTTTAAGTAATTCTTCAATTTTATTTAGATTGAGGCCTTCTTTTTGACGAAGAATGATTTGTGCTTTTTCTGGAATTTCTAAAATATGCTCCAGCGTGTCCTCCTTCAAGAGCTTGCCCTGATAAAGAATGGCAATTCGATCACAGACATTTTCAATTTCCCCAAGAAGGTGGCTTGACATGATGATGGTTTTACCTCTTTTCTTAAGCTCCTGCATCATTTCCCGTACCTGTAAAGTGCCTAGAGGATCAAGTCCCACAGTGGGTTCATCAAAGAAAATAAGATCAGGATCTTTAAGCAGGATAAAAGCAAATCCTAAACGTCTTAGCATTCCCTTGGAAAACCCCCTTACCCATCGATCTTTTGCTTCAGCAAGACCTACTCTCTCAAGAACAGCGTCTACTTTCTCTTTAACAGTATGACGATTTAATCCTGCCAGTTGGCCATAAAAATAAAGACTCTCTCTGGCCGTAAGAAATTTATATAAGTAAGACTCTTCAGGGAGAAATCCAATTTTTGTTTTAACTTCCATAGAAGACGGATCTTTGCCTAGAACAGTAACTTTCCCTTCATCTAAACGAATGAGGCCTAAAAATGCTTTCATGGCTGTTGTTTTTCCTGAACCATTAGGTCCAAGAAGACCAAAAATTTCACCTCTATGTATTTGGAGATTGAGATGATTAAGAGCAACAATTTTTTGACGTTTGATCGAATGAGGATAAACCTTTAAGAGATTTTCAGCTTTTAAAACAGTTTCCATTTGAAACCTCATTTTAATATTTATGAAAACAACTTATAAATCTCTTGTTTTAGTTAAAACTTTTTTATAAGTAATTGCGAGAAAAAACAAGATCGACAAACATGAATAAACCATTAACCATCCAAGATATCCTAAAGAGATTGAATGACCTAAAGAAACTGCATCAGCAATATTAAAATTTTCAAAGTTAGGAATCCAAAGAAGAAATATCCATAAAAAATATCCGATGACAGGATGAAAGTGAAATGCAATTTCTGTAATAAAGTGGGTTAAATGTCCAATGATAAAGAGTGCGATTGATCCCGTCAAAGCCATAGGAACAGAGAATAAACTAGAGAGTGTTGTTGAAAGAGCACATATAATCAAGCTTTGAAGAAAAATAGCAATAAAAACCTTAATGAATCCTTGATGGCTGGTAAAGCTTTGATATAAAATTGAAAAAACTTTTGATAAAGAAAAATTTGATTCTGTATGAGAAAGAAAAGCTTTGATATTTTGAAAACCTAGATTTAGATAAAATAAACTCCCCATGAGTCCAATCCCCAAGGCAATTAAAATAGCAATTCCTAAGAATCTTCCAGTAATATATACCCATTTTCGAACCGGATTGGTAAAAATGTTATAAATGGTTTTAGTTTCAAAATCTGTATGGATTTGAGATGCTCCTAACAAAGCGGCTAGGATAATACTAAAAAGTGTAATGGATGCGAGGCTGATATCGTTGAAGAATTTTTCTTGTTCCTGTAATGAAAAAGTTAGAAAAAGGCTTGCACTAGCAGTAGAAATAATTGCAAAAATAACGAGAAAACCATAGGTGTAACTTCGAATTACTTCTTTGAGCGTTAAACGAATCAAAAGTCCCAATGTTTTCATGTCTCTCTTTTATAAAAGAAGAAATACTAACAGGGCTGTTTATTCTTTAGGACTTACTCATTCATTGGATTTTAAGTTAAAACTTTTATGAGTGAGCTTTTTGTGCAATCAACTCATCAAGTTCTTCACGTAATTTCGAAATGACTTCTTGATATTTATAGGTACCTAGTGTTGTTGATTTACGTTTAAGAGTAACACTTGCTGGACCACACCACAAACCTAAATCGGCATCGTCCGTTTCTCCAGGTCCATTCACACGACAGCCCATCACAGCAATAGTGAAGCGATGAGACTTCGCATAAGTAGTGATGCTTTTGACTTCTTGCGCCAACTCGACAAAAGCTGTGTTTTCGACACGCGAACATGATGGACAAGAAATAATATTAAGACCTAAACCAAAATCAGGAACAGAAATAAATTTCTTTTCCGAAATATCTTTTAAGATTTGACGACCTACTTTAATTTCTTCGTCTTTTTCATGGAAAGGAACTGTGAGCGAAACGCGCAGTGTATCTCCAATTCCCATAGGAATAAGTTTCTCAAAAGCAATTCGAGTTTTGATAACTCCATCAGGTAATAAACCTGCTTCTGTTACACCTAAATGAATAGGAACGTCAGGTCTTCTTTCAGAAAAGCGTTTGTTGCATTCTACAACTTTTTTGGGATCAGAATCTTTAAGACTAACCACATAATTCGTAAAATTTTGCTGATCTAAAAGTTCGCAATGCCAAGCAGCGCTTTCTACAATAGCGCTTACATGATCTTGAGGATAACGTTCAAGAAAATGAGGTGCTACAGATCCACAATTGACGCCTACACGAAGAGCACAGCCATTTTCTTTTGCTATATTTGCAATCCATTCAACTTTCTTTTCAATCGAAATTTCAGGGTCTAAATGATGAAGATGTCCTGGATTATAACGCATTTTATCGACATGAGGAGCTACATGCTCTGCCAATCGAAAATTTTCTTGAAGATCTACAACAAGACGTGCGGAGGTTAATTTTCGAAGTTCACCAAGAGCTTTTACATCCGCTAAATTGTCTACCGCAATACGAATAAGATCAGCACCCGCTCTTTGGAGAAGATTGATTTGCTCTAAAGTAGCTTCAATATTACGTGTGTGAGTTGCACACATGCTTTGAACTGAAATTGGAGCTCCTCCCCCAATCTGTAAATCCTTAACAAAAACTTTTCTCGTTTTTTGTCCCATGTAGAATTACCCTTAATGTAGAAGGGAAAATTATTAACATAATAAATCTTAAACCGCAAGATTCTTTGCTGAGATTGAAGAATTAATATTCCATAACTTGTTGTGTATAAGAATATTGCAATAATTTATCTATATTGTTCTGATTTGCTGGAGAAACGAAAATGCTTTAAATTTTAACTCTAAATACTATACACCATTCACTATTCTCTGTAGTTATTGAGCGGGTGATGGGAGTCGAACCCACGACGTCAAGCTTGGGAAGCTTGCATTCTACCGCTGAATTACACCCGCTAAAAAAAGACATCTTATCAAAAAGTGATTGTCTCAGTGTTGTCATAGTATATCTAAAGGACTTGTAATGCGAATCATTTTTAAAAACTGATTATATCTTCTTTTAAAGTGAGAAGCAGACACCTTTGACAATCGATTAACGCTGAAATCTTCGATGGTGAACGATGCAATCACGGTACCATGAATGAGGGCATTTTGTATGGCTTCTCGATTCATTTTTCCCTGATGTGCTAAATACCCCATAAAGCCCCCTGCAAAGCTATCCCCTGCTCCCGTTGGATCAACAACTTTCTCTACAGGATAAGCAGGTAATATTAAAAAATCTTTTCCATCATAAGCCAAT
>JAYRIK010000132.1:0-8649 GCA_041906865.1 Candidatus Auribacterota bacterium | reverse complement strand
TCTCAACAACCGGCATGATCGTACGTTCTTCTTTTCCATCGCTGGATTTCGCTGTGACTGGAATGGGAAATTTCCCATCCGGCAAAGCATATCGTAAAGTAAATGTGCCATCCGGACGAAGTTGTATGGGATGTCCACTGACAGTGACCTGAGCATTCGGCTCAGTTGCACCATAAATAATAAGTTCTGCATCCAAAACAAACCAAAAAGAACGAGCTTTTTCTTTTTGACCCACTGGACTCCCTCCAAAACTTGACACAGAGCCAGAAAAAGCTGCCTCTTTAAATCGCTTCTCCATCATTTGCCTTAATTCGAGAGAGCTTGCCCCCACACGAAAACCACCTGAAAGAGCATACATCTTCTCAAATTCCACGCTCATCCATCGTTCGTCGACCACCTCTGACATTCCAGCCCGAGGCATGGTAACCATATTGGAACGAGCGAGAGAAAAAAAACGACCATTATGAGCCAAGAGGCCAATCTCAATAAAAAAGGATCTGTCGGGTCCATTCAAATTTAAATACCAATTCGTCACTCCTCCTGAAAGGTCAATATCATAACAATGTTGAGAACGATCTGTACCCTCTGTGCCTGTAACATCATAAACACGTAAGATGCTTTTTGTTTGATCTATAGAGCAACCTAAAGTCTGTAATCCTTCTTGAATACGAGCAGGAGTAATCTCCCAATAAGTAAAAGCCCACCATGAATCAACAACCATTAATACAATACGGGTATCACCGTACGTTTTGGGAAGTTCTTTTTGAGCCTGATCTTGAGACCAACTCTTTTGCCCCATATAGAACTTTGCATCTTCAACTCTTTGTTGATCTCTTTCAAGCATTGTTTCAGAATTTACAGATGTATCTGACATCGAAGCAATCTCCCTATTCAAAACTTCATTTTTCTCTTCAACATGATCTATTTTCATAACTGCTTCCCCCCATATTTTGAAGGAGTATAACTTTGATCTATAACCATTTCAACGTTTTTATTATATCACTGTTGCATGTGAATCAATTGAAAATTGTGCCGCCTTTAATGTGTTTTTTAAAAGCATCACAACTGTCATTAATCCAATTCCGCCCGGAACAGGCGTAATAGCACTGGCCTTCTGGGAAACTTTATCAAAATCGACATCTCCAACAATCCGATAGCCTTTAGGATGGGTTAAATCTTCCACACGATTAATTCCAACATCGATGATAACAACCCCTTTCTTCACCATGTCCGCTTTAATAAAGTGGGCTTGTCCAATTGCAGCAATAAGAATATCTGCATTTTGAGTATGTTTTGCCAAATCTTGGGTTGATGAATGACATACTGTAACGGTCGCATTGGCATCCATTCCTTTTTGAAAAAATAAAGCCGCAGCAGGTTTTCCAACAATATTGGAACGCCCTACCACAACCACATGAGCTCCTGACGTTTTAATTTTATATCGGCGCAACATTTCAACAATACCTAAGGGGGTGCATGGAACAAACGTAGGAGTTCCTAAAAGTAGCCTACCCATGTTAAAGGGATGAAAACCATCCACATCTTTTTTAGGAGAAATGGTTTCATAAACTACATTTTCTTGTAACGATGGAGGTAATGGATGTTGAACGATAATGCCATGAATGTCCTTACGTTCATTTAACCTATGAAGATGCGACAACAACTCTTCTTGCCTGATGTCTCCCCTCAGAACTAATTCTTCAGAGAAAATTCCGATTTCCTGACAGGATTTTACTTTAGATCGCACATAGACTTTAGAGGCAGGATGATCTCCCACTAAGACAAAGGCAAGACCCGGACAAAATCCATGACGCTTAACAAAATCATGAACTTCATTTTTGAGCTCTTTTTTAATCTCTTCAGAAACTTTTTTTCCATCTAAAAGTGTATACATAAAAAACCGTATCCAAATCAATTATTAATTAGAAATCACTCAAAAAGGTCTAGATGCAAGGCGCTCGCGAGCGCCTGCGGAGGCGTACGTTTACTGGTACGTCGCACAAAGAAGCGAAGCGAGCAACGCAGCAGATGGGCATTTTTCAGTGATTTCATTTTCTATTTTTCTATTTTTTCTACTCTAATCACAGGAACACGTGAACGAGAAGCAATAACAGAGCCTGAGATTTTCACTTCTTGATGAATATATTGTTTTAAAGGAACCGTCCCCTCCGCGATAAAACAAATTCTTTTGCGATCACGAATGAGTTTATAGTTTTTAGTCTTAAAAAATCCCTCTGACTCTAAACGCCCCTCAAAAACCTGATGAGAAAGACCTTCTACCTGTTTAACAGGCTCTGAAGGTTTCGCTGCTACAGAAACTTCAGGCATTGAGACTGAAGATGGATTGTCCACAGGCTGAGGAAATACCACTGTTTGTGAAACTTCTTCTTTGTTGGATTCTTCTTTCTTAAAGCTTTCAGCAATATTCTCCTGCTTTCCTTTAACTTCTTCCAACTTCTTTTGAACCATCATTTTAAGTTGAGCATCTTCAGGAAAATCACTGATTAATTTTTGATATTTTTCAGTGATGAGTTTGAACTGAATTTGATCTACAGGTTTATAAAACTCTTCTTTTTCAAAATTTTCTGCCAATTGAAATGCTTGCTCTTTTGAAATTTTTACATCACTCGAAGTATTTTGATCTTTAGCAATGGTAGTATCGACAACAGGATTTGTTAGAACTGATTTTTCTGTAGAGTGAGCTTCGGCCACAGCTGGTTTTTCATAAGGCCTATCAAACACGACAAAAGTCCCACTTACCCAAGCCCTCGCAGATGCAGGAGGTTTTATTTTGAGCCATTCCCCCTCTTGTAAAATAGGATCTATCATCTCACCCTGATTGAGTTGACAATTGACTGTACTTTCAAGACTCGGACGAACACGAACATTCACTGAATCGGTTGTCGCTCGATTATCTTTAATAAAAGACTGATGCACCCAAAAAGAACACCCTTCGGGAGGTAAAATTTCATACCAATCTGAAGCTTCTTGTAAAGCAACCACTTCATTTCCTTCTTCAAGCTTAATCAAAACTTCATAATTGATATTTCCACCACTACGAACATTAATATGCTTGCCTTTAATTTTCCCCACAAAAGGAAATTTAGGCTCAGACACTGCTGAAGGCTGTGAAGAAGAAGTAACATCAGCACCTAATCCCAGTAAAACTTTATTCATACAAAAGAAAAGAAAAAAGATAAATATTTTATGAGTTGTTTTCACTTGTTTATTTCCTAAATTTAATTTGAATAAGATGGAACGCTGGGCATAAAAAAAAGGATTTCACGCGAAGTCAAGGGTCTTAAACGTCCTAAAGGTAGCATTTCTAATTTCACAGGCCCCAATGAAAGAGATTGCAAGCCCAAAACTTCTAACCCCAAGCTTTCCAAAACCATCTTAAAATTGGTGTTGGGCCCTTCAAAAATTTTAAAGGTAACACAAAAAGAGGTGCGTGTTTCTTTTTGCTTCAATACTTCAGAAGGATAAATTTTCAAACCTTCTTTTAAAAAACCTTTCTGAATCAAAGCTACTTCGTTAAATTTTAAAGGCCTGGATAAAAACGCTTCATAAATATGCTCGACTTTTGAACTAGCCTCTAAAACATAATTCAGAAAATGAGCGTCACTGGTCAGAAATATTAATCCTTCTGCTTGTGAATCTAAAACACCTACAGGAGTAATACTATTCTTGTCTCCTGGAAGAAAATCACAAACAGTAGGTTTACCACTTTGGATTTTTAAATCTGTCCAAACACCTTTTGGCTTATTTAAAGCATAATAGACAAAATGTGAAATGCTCATACTTACCTCATGGCAAACACCAAACACTCTGCTGGCCTTTAGTTTATTAATACTTATTCAGCTATTAAAATTCGGAATTTGGTTTTTGCTTTTTGTTATTGTATTTCACAAAACACTATACACTATCCACTATTCTCTATTTTTAGGGCTTTGTTTTAGGTAAGCCTGTACCTTTATCTCCGTCCTTCCATTTCTTTCTCTTTTTAAGTAAATCTATTCTCTCAAAACGTTTGAGAACGTTTCTCTTTGCAGCAATTTTGCCGCTAGATTTTAAGCTTGGATGCTGTGACATTATGAATCTCCTTTTTTAAGCGATGCCAAAATCGTCTCTACTTCCTTTTTAAGGGTATCTGTTTTCGCATATTTTAGAAATTTATTAAAGTAGAAAACAGCTTTTTGTGTATCTTTATCTTTATAGAGTTTTCCAAGCTTGAAATAAGCCAAGAAAAAATTGGGATCTAATTCCAATGCTTTCTGATAGGCGGTATCTGCATCTTCAAGCATACCCTTTAACTGATAAGCATCCCCTAAATTATCGTAAACAAATGGATTTTTAGGATCCAACTCTTTAGCCTTATTTAAATTGATTAAAGCAAAACTAGGCTCTCTTTTTTGTATATAAGCATTTCCTAGATTATTCAAAACATAGGCAAGTTTAGGATCGATTTCTAGAGCTTTATTATATTGCTCGATCGCATCATCTAAATGTCCTAACTTGGTATAAGCGTTTCCTAAGTTATTGTATCCATAGGCTGACTCTGGATCATATTTAATGGCTTTTTCAAAATATTCTGCAGATTTTTGAAAATTCCCCTGACTAAAATAAGCATCTCCCAAATTAGAATAGGCCGGCCCATATTTTTCATCGCATCGAATCGCTTCTAAATATTGTAAAATGGCCGCATCCAACTGTCCTTGTGATTCATAAAGAACCCCTAGATTATTATGAATCACTGATACATTTGGATCCATTTTGATGCCCTCTTGATAAGCTTTAATGGCCTCTGCTTTCATATGCATTTCTTCATAAGATCGCCCTAAATTATAATGAGCCCATACTTGCCCCGGATAAACTTCAATCGCTTTTTTATATTCATTGACCGCTTGGCCAAAACGACCCTTTTCATAAAATGTATTTCCCCGTTCAACAATTTTTGAAGCTTTCTTAAATAGGTCCTCTTGCTCGGGAGTCAATGTTTGAGCTTTCAAAGGACTCAAAAAAGTTAGAAAGGTAATAACTACAGATAAAATGATTTTTTTCATTATTTTCCTCTACCTTTTAAGTGCCAGAAGAATTTTCACCAATCCATGTTAAATATTTCTCAAGACCTGCCTTCATAGGCAATAAAACAACTTCAGGGGTATCATACGAATGATGCTCAACAATGAAATCTCTTATTTTCTCAAATTGCCGTTCAAGTGTTTTAATGAGAACAAGATATTCATTTTCTTTGCAAGATTTCCCCTTCCACACAAAAAAAGATTCAATCGGGCCTAAAATATTTGCACAAGCAATCCAGCGTTTATTTAAAAGACCTTTAATAATAGTTCGAGCTTCTTTCATGGTCTTTGTCGTTGTCATAACAAGCGAATACATGCTACTCATCCCCTAAATAAATCCGTCTCTGACTGTGAGGGGCCTGTTGAAATGACGAAGCCGAACCAGGGTTGTTTTCCCATGACTCACGCTCAGGCATAGCGGATTCATCAGAGGATGCACATCCCATAATCATACAAGAACTTATAAAAAACAAAAGAAACCCTATTTTTTTCATTTGCTCTCTCCAAATGTTTGAAGTACTTCTGCGACCATCTTAGCCGCACTATGATCTGCATTAGAATCACGATGTAAAAGTGTTACAGTCCCTCTTTGAGAGTCCGATATCAACTGACGTAGTAACACTTGCTTTTCTTTCTCTTTTAATTCCTTCTGATAGGATTGCCTAAACGTTGAATACTCTTTTGCATTTTCCCTCAGAAGCTCTAAAAGACTATAAGAGGGAGCAAGATCTTTCAACCAAAGATCAATTTTATAAGTATAGACATCCACTTCCATAGGCCAAAGACGTTCAATGAGAACTCTTTTTCCGTCTTCCACTGAAGGAACATCATAAACATTTTTTAATTTAATCATTGGAATCAACTCGGAAGGACAATTATTATTAAGATAATACTTGAACTTTAGATCCAATTGTAACCCAGTCGTATAGCTCTTCAACATCCGGATTCAACATTCGAATACATCCAAAAGAAGCCTCTGATTTAATCGACGAAGGATCATTTGTTCCATGAATACCATATCCATAAGGAGCAAATTGCATCCATCGTGTTCCCAAGGGATAACGAGGATCTTTTGAGTCAACTAAAACACCTGAATAAGGATCTGTCCAGATCGGCTCAACCATTTTATTTAAAATGGTGAATTCTCCCTCAGGTGTACTGTTATTTTTCCCGATGGCCACATCATAATTCTTAATAGTTTGATCCTTCAAAGAAACCGTGAGCACTTTGTCTGCCTTGTGAACAACAATAGAAAAAGGCCCTTCAATCACTTTCAATCTTTTCCCAATGCGAATCTGGTTTACATTCTCGATTTTATTCAGTCGTTTGAGAAGCCCTGTACCTACATGATATTTTTCAGCAATGCCACTCAAGGTTTCTCCAGAAACCACCACATGTTCGATTGCCATTTTTTCTAAATCTTCAAAAGACAGATGAGAAGAAGACGCTGCAGCAGAAGAAACAGAAACTGTATTCTCAGACAAAGAAGATGCTGTCAATCCTGGAGAAGTTGCAAGAGAAGGACTCGCTCCTTTTTTTTGACAACCAGGGTTTATAATACAACTTAAGACAAACAAAAGAACCAAAAATTTTTTCATAGATTCAGAATTCTACTCTTTAAAAAGGTTAAAAAACAATCTTTTAATTATATAACTCTAATTAGAAACTCAAAAAAGTCTGGTTGCAATTGTTAAATAAACACTTGTGCTCGTCTAATCTTGCACGATTAAGCAGCGCTTTCTATGGTCCGTTCTGCCATGTAACCCTGAGAGACGGAGCTTTCTGCCATAATTGGTGTGTCCGCCAACTGCGCGCCGAAACGAAGATAGTTCTCAAGAATAAGTTTCATGTCCGGCGTTAATGGGTGATCAATGGTGCGGTCACCATCAGCAAAATGATAGAGGTTAGAATAGTAACCCACTTGAAGAATTTGCTGGGCTTCCTGAGAGCCAAGCTCAACCAATGCGAACAGATCTGCTTCCTGTCCCGCCTCAGCCTGTTTTTTTTGCCAAGTATTAAACTCGTTGAAGGTCATAGTAGTCTTTTGTTCTTGGAGAAATTCAAACCGCTTGCGCACATCAGCCAGTTCAGTGGCTGGCATTTCATATACCTCCAGTGAGCTAATCTGCCAAACTTTTGGCCCTTTGGCAGTTTGTGGTAAAAGGACACTTGGGTACCATTGTCCCGCAGGTTTCAAGATACCAAGCTCTTCCCGCATCCCACGAAGAGCAGCTTCTGCTCTAGTCTCTCCGGCAAGGATACTTTCACCTAACGCCGAAAGTTCACCAGGAGATAGCCTCTTATGAAAGGCCCTAACATGAAGTAAAAGTTTGCCGGAATCCTTAGCTTTCACAAGCGTGTTTACTGTCTGTGTTTGAATACCGTATTCCAACGCAATGCTTCGTCCAATCTTTCCGATAATCACATCTTTATCGTCAACAATGTTTAAAATTTCCCCTTGCTGAAGGGTTCCTTCTTTCAAACGAGCAATGATCTCAGAAATCTGGGATACTTGAAGCCTAGGCGCTGCACCTTTAAGGATTGCTGTGTTTAGTGTTTCTTCAATTTCGGATAAGGCCATCTCCGTCAACTGCTCACCGGCGGGGCCTGATACCTCCATGGTATTCAACGCGTCTACGATATCGATACCAAAATCGCGAGCTAATTGCACTACGACACGGCGGATTGCGCCCCACGCAAGATCTTGAGAATAGGTGCGCTGGCCTCGGCGCTGTTCAGGATCAGCCACTTCCTCTGGCCCAATGACAATAGCCGGTCTCTGGCTTTCATCCAAGCTATGTTTGTGAAACAGAGTTGCTGTCAGTTCTCCCGAGGGTTCGGTGATGTGGTAGTCATTTATTGAGTAGTGCACCAAACTCCCTGTCGGGATCAGGCGCCGCAAACGCTCCAAAACCCGGACTAACTCATCCGTTGGTGTAATAGCTCTATACATAGGCGTAGTGTATTTTCGCCGTATCAGTCCCAATGTCCCTGCTTCTGCGGCCGGAACTACATCATAAATCTTGTCAGCCATGTGACCAAGCACAACGACACTCTCGGATTCAAAACTATGTTTATGCTCTGTGTTAAAAATCCCATCAGGCTTTGGGAGCGTCGGATCCCAAATATGAAATCTGATCCCACCGGATCGCTCCCAACGAGCTAAGTCTGTCAAGTTCATCTGTAAGAATCCCTGAGGATGCATCTTGACCTCCGTATTACCTCTACGATGCAAAAGCAGGGTCTGCAGAATCAGTAAGCTGACCAAGTCCTTGAGATCCTCACGGGCAACAAGCACAGCAGCGTATCGATCAGTGGTCATCTCACGAGATTGCGCATCGATTACCGCCTGATATCGATTCTCCAAAGCCCGTGAGATGGAAGATTCCTCGCCTAACTGTTCACTTGATTTTTCGGCTTCCGTTGCAGGAACTGTGAGAAACAATAGTTCGAGGAGCTCACGCCATTGACTGTAGTCACCATCTATGACAATGTCTGCGCCAGCATCAAGCAGCTCAGCACGGGCAACAGCGGACTTCGCGATCGCTAAGGAGAGCACGCCAGTCTT